>JADGNS010000614.1 GCA_017883355.1 Candidatus Solibacter sp. | reverse complement strand
AAGGCTGCCATGCCCCCATTCTTGGGGGCATTCTTCCTCTGTTTTTCTCTGCGCTTCCTCTGCGTTCTCTGCGTCTCTGCGGTGAACTGCCCTCCTCGTTTGCCCTTGCCCCCCCTAGGAAACTAACATGCAAAATGTTGTCATCGTCGGTACGGGTCTGATCGGCTCGTCTTTCGGACTGGCGCTGCGCCAGGCGGGCTTCGACGGCGCCATCACGGGTGTCAGTTCAGCGCCTGCCATTGCGGACGCGCTCTCCAGGGGCGCCATCGATCGCGGCGCTTCGCTTGCAGAGGCCGTCCCGGAGGCGGACCTCGTCTTCCTCTCGCAGACCATCGGGCGAATTCTCGATACCATCCACCACCTGGACCCGCTGCTCCAGCCCGGCACCCTGGTCACCGATGCCGGCAGCACCAAATGCGCCATCGTCGATCTGGCGCGGCAGACCTTGACGCGCGCCCAGTTCCTGGGCGGGCATCCCATGGCAGGCAAGGAGACGCGCGGCCCTAACGCGGCCGACCCCGATCTCTTCCGCGATCGCACCTGGATCCTGACGCCCGACGACGACGCCGAACTCCGCACCTCCGCCGCGCTTGAATTCCGCATGTGGCTAAGCCGCATCGGCGCGCGGGTGCTCACGCTCGATGCCGATGAGCACGATCGCGTGGTGTCGTTGACTTCGCACCTGGCGCAACTGGCCTCCACGGCCCTGGCCGCAACCGTTTCCGATAAGCTGGGCGCGCCGCCGCGCTTGCATGCCGCCGGACCCGGCCTGGAGGACATGACGCGTCTCGCCATGGGTTCGTACGAGATCTGGCGCGATATTCTGGCCACCAACAGCGACCATATCGAGCGCGCCCTGAGCCTCTACATTCAGAAACTCGAACACATGCGCGAGAATCTCCGTACGCGTCAATTGCAGGAAGAATTCGAGCGCGGCGCGGCGCTGGCCGCGCAGCTCAGAGCAAACCGGGGACAGACATGAATTCCCGGCGCGGTTTGCCGGGAATTCGCTGCCTGTCCCCGGCTTGCTCCACCCCCCTCACCCCTATGTGCGTAGAATTAGGATACACTTACCCATGAGGCTTACAGCCGAAGCACCCTCGCCGGCGGACACTGTGTCCGCCAGCGAACCCCCGGCGCGCCGGGCGCGCTGGACCGGACGGTCCAGCACTCCCAACGCTGGGTTTAAGGAATCAATAATGGAACAGAAACTGAAGATCGCGGTCTTCATCGATTTCGACAATATCGAAATCGGCGTGAAGAGTACACTCCACCGCGAGTTCGACGTCGCGGCCGTTCTCGATGCGCTCAAGGAACGCGGCGAAATTGTCACTAAGTTCGCTTACGCGAACTGGGGCAGGCAGGAATCCGCTACACGCGCGCTCAGTGAGCACGCCGTGCAGATGGTTCAGCGTGACCCTTCGCCGCGCGGCGACAAGAACGGCGCAGACATCAACCTGGCACTCGATGCACTCGAGATGGCCTTCACTCACGATCACATCAACGCCTACGCCATCGTCTCTGGCGATAGCGATTTCATCGCGCTGGTCAACAAGCTCAAGCAGTACGACAAGCGCATCTTCGTGGTGGGCGGCCGCGCCTTCACGAGCACAATTCTGCAGAAGAATTGTCACGAGTTCGTGGCCTACGAATCCGTGATGGACGATCGCCCGCGTTCGTCCGGCCACCAGCAAAAGGAACAGCAGCAGGCGCCGCCGCAGCAGCACCAGCCGCAGCAGCAGCAGCATACCGAGCGCCCCGAAAAGCAGCAGCAGCCACCACAACAACAGCAGCAGCAGCAGCGTCAGGCGCACAAACGCGTGGCGCTCGACCTGGCGCAGGCCATGCCGCTGGTGGAGCGCGCCCTCGGCGTCCTCGAACGCCGCGAAGTCCGCCCCCAGCTTGGCCTGCTCAAGAGCACCATGCTGCAGCTCGATTCCACCTTCAATGAGAAGGCCTACGGCGCCAATTCCTTCACCGATTTCGTGGAGCGATTGCAGAAGGCCGATTACGTCGAAGTCACCGGCGGCGAAGGCCGCTACATGATCCGCATGAAGGGCGGCGGCGCTCCCGAGAAGCCCGGATCCAAGCCCGAGGAAGCCATCCCGCTATTGCGCGACATCCTGGAGATTCACCGTCTCGAAGTCGATTCCGGCTCCACCGCCGACGAACTCTTCGATTGGGTCAAGCAGGAGCGTCCCAACTTCGAGCCGCGCGAGTACGGCTTCCAGGAGTTCAGCGAGTTGCTGAACTACGCGCAGGACAAGGGTCTGGTGCGCAACCAGGTGGACGAAGAGCGCGGCCTCGTCGTGTTCCTCGGCACCGAGTTCCATCCGCCGGCGCCTCCGCCGCAACCCGAAGAGGTGATCCCCGCCGAGGACGAAGAGGTCGACGAACCGCAACCGCTCGTGCCCGGACAGCCCACGGCCACCGGTGAGATCCCGATTCCCGAGCCGCCTCCCAAGGTGCAGCGCCGCCCGCGCGCCCCGCGCAAGACCCCCGCTCCCGGCAGCGAAGGTCAGAAGAAGCGCCCGAGTTCGCGCCCGCGCAAGAAAAATACCTAACGCGCGCCGGCGAGCCACAAGCTCGCCGGTAATCCTCGCTTTGCCAGCGCGCAGCTTGTAAATTTTGAGCTGCCACCGCCCCGGAACGGTTCATTGAGCACGTTCTGACGCCCGGTTCGGGTGTTCCCTTGATTTACTAACATACGCCATGTCCATAGTCTCATTTCATGGCTTTGTCTCATTTTGGGATCGCACTGCTCTTGATCGCATCCGCCCGGCCGCTTTTCTCCGGGACGGTGATTCCCGGCTTTACCGAAACAACCATAGTTGGCACCGGCATCGCGTCGCCCACCGGGATGGCCGTGGCCCCCGACGGACGGGTGTTCGTGACCCAGCAGGGCGGACAAGTGCGGGTCATCCAAAACGGTTCCCTCCTGGCCGCGCCGGCTCTCAGCCTGACGGTGGATTCCGCCGGGGAGCGCGGACTGATCGGCATCGCGCTCGACCCCAATTTTGCAAGCAACGGATTCGCCTATCTCCAGTACACCGTGCCCGGCGCGACGGCGCACAACCAGGTAAGCAGGGTTACGCTGAGCGGCAACACAATGGTCCCCGGTAGCGAACTGCCGATTTTGCAACTGGATCCCCTCTCCGCGGCCACCAACCACAACGGAGGGACCATCGAGTTCGGACCGGACGGTAAGCTGTACGTCGGGGCGGGAGAGAATGCCAACCCGGCCAACTCGCAGACGCTCACCAACCTGCTGGGAAAGATTCTGCGCATCAACCCGGACGGGACTATTCCGTCGGATAATCCGTTCGCGTCTACTCTGGGAGCCCGGGGTGAGATCTTCGCCTACGGATTGCGCAATCCGTTCCAGTTCACCTTCGACCCCAATACGGGCTCGCTGTTCGCCAACGACGTCGGCCAAAACACGTTCGAGGAAATTGACGTGATCCTGGCCGGCAATAACTACGGGTGGCCGATTACGGAGGGTCTCGGCGCGGTCCCGGGGCTGACCAATCCCCTGTTTTTCTACGACCACACCATCGGGCCCACCGGCGGGTGCGCAATCACCGGCGGAACGGTATTCCAGGGAGACTACTTCTTCGCGGACCTGTGTTCCGGTTGGATCCGCCGGTTGGCACTGAGCGGGCCGCCGGTAGCCAGCCCGTTCCTCTCCGGCGGTTCAAGCATCGTCTCCCTGCGGTCCGCCGGGCCGGGCGGTTTCTACTATCTTCAGATCGGCGCCGGAGCGGACACCGGCGGGCTGTTCCTGATCACAGCGGACGCGGGTGTGCCGGAGGCTTCGAGCTTGATGCTGACCGGCTTGGGTATCGCGGCGGTAGTCATGGCGGTCCGCCTGCGCCGCGCCAGACTATCGCCCCCATCGGCGGCCGCGCCGGCCATAGGTGGCCGTGTGGTAGCCGGCCACAACGATTAGTCCAACCAGAAGTACAGCGAAGAGATCTTGCATCATCGGGTGGTCTTCTTGGAGACAACTCTATTTTAACCCCCCGATTGTTACGGTCCGGTTAAAATTCCGGTTGCGTATTTGTGTGTTTCCCGCGCAGCGGTGCGTTTAAGAACTCCACGAAAGGGGTCATGGCCCGAAAGTGCTTGACTACCTCGGTGTACAGCGCGGGCGTGGTCGCCAGATCCGGCGGCAGCTCCACATACAACAGGTACTGCTTCATCCGTAACAGGTCCGCTGCCGGGTGATCGCAGGGGTAGCCTTTGGGCACGCGCGTCAACTGCTC
>JADGNS010000613.1 GCA_017883355.1 Candidatus Solibacter sp. | reverse complement strand
GCCCCTCCGTCGGGTACACGCCTTCCACCTGTCCGACCTCCTCGATCAGGAAGCGCAGGGCAACATCGACCATGGTTCGATACAGGGTGGTCCGGCGCACGCTGGCGGGCAGCGCGACGTTGCCGATCTCGCGCAGCAATCCGCCGGAGAGCGCGCCCAGCGAACGGATAGCGCGCTCGGGCAGGGAGAGAATGTACTTGTAAGGAGGCGCCGAACTCACACTCTACAGTATAAGGACGGCGTCCGAGCTGCGCTCGGAAGCACAAGGCGGAGCGGCAGCAGCCTTATGCCACGCCGATGGCGGCGGGGGCGCTGGTGGCGGCGCCGGAGCGGAACGTGATGGGTACGGAAGCGGCACGCGGAACGCCGTCCGGGATACAGACGTTGACTTGCGTCACTCCGGCGTAGACGAGGCCGGCGAACGTAGCGGCGCATCGCGGCGCATCGACACCGCCGACATTCACGGTCCATGGCGCGGCGGGAGCTGGGTACGGTGGACCGGCGGGCAGTCGGCCATCGGCAATCGGCGGCGTGGGAATGCCGTCGCCGGTGAGAAAGAACGTCACGATGGAGCCGGGGGCGGGCGGAACGAAATCGTCGTTGCAGGAGAGGACCCCGCCGGCGCTGGCATTGATGGCGAGCGCCACGCCGGGCTTATTGGGACAGGTGAAGATGCCCGGCGCCCCGAGAGCCACCGGCACGGCGACTGGCGCCGTCGCAACGCCCTGGTATTCCACCCGCACCTGCACCGTCCCGCTGGCCGAGTATGGCACGATGGCGCTCAACTGGCCGAGCCATGCGTAGAGCATGGGGGCGGGCGCGCCGTCGAACAGCACGCGGGTTTCGCCTACACTGGTGGGGAGCTGGCCGTCCGTGTACTGCGCCGCGGCCAGGGCAGCGGGGCCGAAGCCCGCGCCATAAATGGTGACGATCTCGCCCGGCGCCAGGGCGCCGCCGCGGAAGCTCGCGGCGTTGACCACGCCATTGGGCGCGATCGCGCCGGCAGCCGTCTTGCCGATGTTGACGAACGCCGGCTGGGTATTCGACACGAGAGCGATCGGATAGGTTTTGATCACGTCGCCGATGGCGACCTCGATGTCGTAATCGCCGAGAAAGCCGCGCGTACGGAACGTGCCGTCGGAGGCGGTGACGCCACGCGTGTCGGTCCACCACTGGCGATAGATGAGGTCGGTCCAGGCGTCGTAGTTGGGCTTGGTGGACCAGTCGCGGCGGATCATGGCGGCGGACGGCTTCCAGTGCGCGCCCTCCCAGAATCCCCAGATCATGAAGCCTTTGATGGCGGGATGGCTGAAGCACGCCGTCAGGAAGTCGCGCGTGTAGTCGGCCTGCACCTGGTCGTCGGCGATGGACACATCGAATTCCGTGACCTGCAGGTCTTTGCCGAAAGCGGCGAATTGATCGAGCAGTTCCAGCACGCGCGAAGGCGGAGTCAGGTTGGAATCGAAGTGGGATTGCAGTCCGATGCCGTCGATGGGCGCGCCGGCGGAGAGCATGTTCTGGATGATGCGCGCGTAGCCGTTGATGTGCTGCAAGTCATAGCCGCCGGCTTCCAGGATGTTGTAGTCGTTGATGTAGAGCTTGACGGCGGGGTCGGCGGCGCGGGCCTGGCGGAACCAGGAGGTCATCTCGGCATCGCCCAGCACGTTCTGGAGATCCTTGTTGGTGTAGGCCTCGTTGAGCACGTCCCATTCGGTGACCTTGCCTGTGGTATAGGCCATGACGTCGGCGATGTGCCTGTCGACGCGCGCGCGCAGGGCGTTGGCATCGACGGGATTCGCCTTCAGCATGGTCTGCACGTCGGCGGGCAGATATGTGGCCGCGGGCCAGATGACGTTGTGGCCGCGCACCATGGCGAATCCGTTGGCGGCGAACCAGGGCAGCATGTAGTCGGCCTGGGCGCGTCCCCAGCTTTCGAAGGGAGGCCACTTCAGGGCATTCTCGGTGACCACCTTGTTGAACGCTTTCTTGAGGGCGCCGCGGTAATTCTGGCCGTCGGCGCTGGAGCTCTGCAGGATGTCGCCGGCGACGGCTGTGCCGAAGCCGAAGGCATGGCGATTCATCTTGACGTGGACCGCGGCGCCGGGGATCGGCTTGCCGGCGTCATCCCTGACGATGACCGCGAGATCGCCCTTGCGGTAGCGGTCGATGCGGGCCGCGGCGGCGGCGCGCCACGGAGCATCGGCGGCGCGTTCGGCGTAGGGCCAGGTGGTGAGCCCGAGTTGGGAGAACGAAATGCCCGCGCCGTAATCCAGAATGCCGATCCCGCCGATCTCGATTTCCTGGTTGGGAAAGGTGACCCAGAAGCTGAAATTGTAGGCGTTGGCCGCGTAAGACTCGGCCATGGTGAAGGGCACCTCGACCTGCTTCCACTCCGGGCCCGCGGCAGCGGTGTACGTGACGGACTTGGTGTAGGGCGAATCGTTGCGCTCCAGCACGAAGGTGGTGAAGCCGAGGCCGCCGGGCGCGGCGATGGCGCGCATCCAGAAGGTGACGGCCACCACATCGTTCTGCCGCGCGGCCAGCGTGGAGAAGCAGCGCGGGCGGATGTCCCAGGCGTTGGCAGTGGCGGGCACGGTCCCCGTCTTTACGTGCAGCGCGCGGGAGAAGGGCATGCCGCCGACGGCCACGGTGGTGAGGGTTGCAGCCCCGTCGAGGCGGTTGAAGCAGGCCAGC
Source organism: Candidatus Solibacter sp. (assembly GCA_017883355.1). GTDB lineage: Bacteria > Acidobacteriota > Terriglobia > Bryobacterales > Bryobacteraceae > Solibacter. Next base: position 1,575 of record JADGNS010000613.1, on the reverse strand, counting down.
GGATCGCCAGGGACCAGCGGCGAAGGATCGGCCCACGCGGCGGCGGCGGTTCCGAGGAGAGCGGCGAGGGTGGCGAAAATAGCGCGGGCCGGCATGCGACCACTATGGTAGCGGCTGGACGCTCGCGGCGGGACGGCGGGACTTACGCGACAGCCGGCGAAGAGTCCGGCACCAGCGAGCGAAGTTCCCGGCGCATGCCGTCGAATAACTGGAGCACGCTGGAAACGTCAACGCCCGACAATCCCCAGCGGAACAGCAGCAGGCGGCAGTGGACGCCCAACAAGGCGAAGGCGAACCTCATCCGGCGCTGAAACAGGAGGGACGCGAGTTCCGGACGGTCACACTCCGATTGCGCCAGGATCAAGCGTAGCGCGGCGCTGACGCGGTTGAAATCCGCCTCGAGCAGGTGGAGATACCCGCGGAAGACTTGCACCCTCTGGCGGCGCAACCGGTTGGCCACTTCCGGGGTGAAGCCTTTCTGCGAACGCAGAAACTGGAAATCGACTTCTTCCAGCAGGCGCTGCATAGGGCGATAGCGGTCAGTGGAGAGTTCACTCAGCCACTCGGTGGTGACCGGAAGCACGCGCTTTTCGGACCCTAGGCGGCTGACCAGTAACATTACGCCCACAATCAGTATCAGAATCGTGGCGATCGCGACGGTAATCGGCAGCGTCATCTCTCTCAGTTTCCGGCAACACGGGGCTCGGCGGGAAGATGGGGAGGTACCGGGCAGGTACTGTTTATGCACAAAAGTTAATGTTCCGGAATCGCCAATTCCGGCGGCCGAGTTCCCAATGCAGGAGTGAAAGGACTTCATCCAAGTTGCGCAGCGATTGTACCGGATATATCCTACGGTTTCGCCGCAGCCGCAGGCGGCCATTGCTTACGAAAGAGGCTACATGCGTAGTTATATCGCCGTACTCTGCCTGATGCCGGCCTGCGTTCCTCTTCTGCCCGCGAAGACCGTGGTGTTCTGGCAGGAAGGCTTCCCCACCGTCGCGAGCCAACCCGTGTCGCACGACGTCCTGGTGAAATCCCTGGACGACCCCGACACCGTTTTTGCCGGCATCCAAGCTCTGCACGACCCGGGCACCCTGGCCGGAGCCGGCCTGCTGGTGCTGCCTTACGGTTCCTCCGTGCCGGTGGACGCCTGGAACGCCATCCAAGGATATTTGCGCGCGGGCGGGAATCTGCTGGTGCTCGGCGGCCAGCCGTTCCGCGTTCCCGTCAGCCTGGTCAACGGCAAGTTCGTGCAGGGCGTGGCGCAAGACAGTTACTCACGCGAATTCGGCATACAGCATACCTACGCCGCGCCGGACCAGGGCGCGGCGAAGTTCGAGTGGCGCGCCGGGTACTCGTTTCTGCGCGCCCCGGCCATACGGGCGACCCGTTTCTTCGTGCTGGAGGGCCGCTTCAACGGCCTCGGCTATATGGTGAACTCCGAGGGCCTGCAAGGGGCCGCGCCGGTGGTGGTCTCCGACCGCGTGGCCGGCGGCTTCGGTAGGGGTGGCGCGGGTGGGGCAGCGGCACCGGGCGCCGGCGTGGGCGCGCCAGCCGCCCCGGGCGCGGCAGCGG
>JADGNS010000028.1 GCA_017883355.1 Candidatus Solibacter sp. | reverse complement strand
TCGTGCTGTTCGGCACCGGGTTTGGGCCAACCAATCCGGCAGTGCCGGCCGGCCAGGCGTTTTCCGAAGCGGCGCCAACCACCAACCCGGTGACGCTGCGCATCAACAACGTGAGCGTGACCCCGAGCTTTGCGGGCTTGTCGGGCGCCGGTGTTTATCAGCTCAACCTGACAGTTCCATCGGGTCTTGGCACGGGTGATGTCTCGCTTCAGGCAAGCGTTGGCGGCGCACAGACTCCTTCGGGCGGTGTGATTTCCTTGCAGTAGCGCGTTTGCTGCCGTGGCGCGCGCACATCTGTCAGTCAGCGGGGTTTGACGTGGCGACTTATGCCCCGGTTGCGACTTTGCGGCGCCACAAGTGGCCGGCCACCGAGTCCAGCATCAGCCTGCGGTGCTCGCGGGTGACGCAGGTGAAAAATGCCGGAAGGAAGAAGGCCGTGCACGTGAAGGCCCCCATCAGGATCAACTGTACCCAGGAGCGGCCGCTTACGCCCGCGGCTTTCAGGGCTTGGGCGAGTAACAGGACCGGAATGGCCGTCAGCACCGGCCGTGCGTAGATGCCCTGCATATAGCCAAGGAACGACGATTTCAGGGCATGGCAGACCAGCCACGGCACGTACAGGCCGCGGTTCAGAACGGACAGCATGCCCACTACCCAGGCGACGCCCAGGATGCCATAGTGCGGCAGCACCAGCCAGATGCCGATGATTCCCAGGACCGCCTCCACCAGCAGGCCCTTCGCCATACGATCGTGACGGCTCAAGCCGTAGAGCATGGAGGTGGAGTTGAACTGCCCGGCGACGGCGAACATCGTGGTCAGCGAAATCACCGGCAGCAAGGGTCCGCAGGCGTTGGCGAATTCGCCGTTCACCCAGCGGCGGAGCAGTTCCGTGCCATACACCAGGAGGAAGACCACCAGCGGCAGGAACAGGGTCACGCAGTAACGGTTCAGGTAGATGCCCAGGCTATAGACGGCCTTCTCGTCGCCTTTGGCCTGCATTTCCACGACGTTCGAACGGGTGACGAAACCTACACGCGTAACGGCCTCCACCGAATAACCCAGCAGCCGGGAGGGAAACGTGTAGTAGCCGACAAAAGACGCCAGGCGGAAATGCCCGATCATCACCGGCGCTCCCTGACTCAGCAGCAGGTTGGCAATGTTGGCTACGAAAGAGTGCACGCCGTAGCTCCACATCTCCTTCACCAGATCGAACTTCATGTAGAGCGACGAAAGGCGCATCGCCGGGAATACCGAGCGGAAGGCCAGCATGGCAAGCCCGTTGCCCACCAGTTGCCCCAACACCACGGCCACACCCAGCTCCTTCAGGCCGAAACCGAAATACAACAGCAGCGAGCAGCCCACCGAGCGGATGAGGAGTTGGGCCACCCAGGTGCGGGTGAGGTGGTCGTAGCGTTGGAAGGCGTCCAGGCAGGAACTGAAGAAATGCAGCGGGAAATTCAGCGCCCATCCCAGGCCGGCGATCAGGATCAGGATCCGGAAATCCTCACGGTTGACCGGGTCGGCAATCTTGAACAGTGCGACGCCGCGCCAGGCAACCAGCAGGGTGGCGAGGGCGAATACGATGGCCACGCCACAGAAGTAGACCAGCCCGGTGTTGATCACGCGATTGATCTGTTCCGGCTCATTCCTGGCACGGTATTTGGCCACGAATTGGGTGACCGAAGTATTGAAACCCAGGTCGAAGAACCAGAGGTATTCGACCAGGGAAAACACCAGCGCCCAGATGCCGTACCGCTCCGAGCCGAGCTTGCGTGCGATGTACGGCGAAAGCAGGAGTCCGATGGCGATGTTGAGTGCCACCCCGACCCAGTTCCACAGAACGCCGGCGAAAAAGCGGGCGGCGCGCTGTCCTTGTGGGGGTGGGGTCTCGAGCGGGGAATTGGCTATCGTCGACGGCGTCTCAGACAAATCAACTTGAGTCTAGCGCACCAGAGGAAACGGGCGCGCGCCGGCGGAGTACCAGGCGCACGATTCGGCCGGGCGTGAGTAGTTTCGGCGCCGCACGGCCATTCTCCGGACGGTGGATCGCCGGGCGTGCCTTCCGTCCGAGGTCCATGGGATCACCCGCGCAGGTAAGCGTCGTCTTTCTTGAGCCAGTCCTGGCGGATGGGGCTGAAGATGTCGAGATCGAGAGTGTCTTCGAGGGCCACGGCGCGGTGCGGCACGTTCGAAGGAATGCGCAGCACCTGCCCCTTTCCGACCACAATCACGCGGCCGCCGATCTCGAACTGGAGCGCGCCTTCGAGGATGTAGGTGATCTGCTCGCTCTCGTGGTGGTGTTCCGGCACGATCGCGCCCTTGGCGAGGAAGACCTGCGCCACCATGGCCTTGTCGCCCGAAATAATCTTGCGCGCGATGGTGTCGCTCAAGACCTCTTTTTCCATCTCGTCCCAAGTATAGAATTCCATGTTCGATTGTCTCCGTGCGGCGGCCCTCGATGGGAACCGGGTGAGAGCCATCGCCATCTTAGAATACGCAAAATCCGCACGGACGTGACCGCGCGCAGCGGTGCAGCGGTGTACGATTGAGGAAGAAATGTTCGCACCCTCTGTCACAGGCGGCATGGCCGGCGTACCGGCGGGGCCGGCTTTCCGGCACCGCCATGCGTAGTCCGAAAGAAATTTCCTTTCGCCTGCGCCAGGAGCTGGGCAACCTGGCGATGCTCCTGTTTCCGCCGGGAGGTGCGGGGGCACGTCATGCGCGGTCGCCGATGCTGCCGGACTCAGCGGCGGTCGCCGACGCACTCCGCGAAACGGCATACGCCGCCGAGGTGGAGCGCATTGCCGGCGAGATCCTGAGCCACCGCTTCCCGATCCTTGGGCTGACGGTGGACACCGGACCAGAGATCGACTGGCGTCGCGACTATCTGCATCGGGTGTCCACCGGCACGCCGTACTTCCGCCGCTCGCCGTATCTGGACTTCTCGCGAGCCGGCGATCACAAGGCGATCTGGGAGCTGAACCGTCACCAGCACCTGACGCTTCTGGCACAGGCGTTTCTGCTGACGGGCCGCCGCGCGTACCTGGACGAAGCCTTCGGCCAGCTCGAGAGCTGGCTGGATGGCAACCCATTCCTGCGCGGAATCAACTGGGCCAGCGCGCTGGAGGTGGCCTTCCGCGCGCTTTCCTGGACCTGGCTGTGGCACATGGCCGGCGGCGAAATGCCCGAAGCGCTGCGCGCGCGCTTTCTGACCGCGCTCCATCGGCATGGCCGTTTTCTGGAATTGAACCTCTCGGTGTATTTTTCGCCGAACACGCACCTTCTGGGCGAGGCGGTGGCGCTGCACGCGCTGGGCGTGTTGTTTCCGGCATTTCCGCGCGCGGCGCGCTGGGCGGAGACCGGCGGCCGCATCGTGGAGCAGCAGATGGAGCGGCAGGTCCGCGGCGACGGCAGCCACTTCGAGCAGTCCGCCTACTATCACGTCTACGCCCTGGATTTTTTTCTGCTGTACCGGCTGCTGGCGAAACCACCGGGGACGTACGATGCCCGGTTGGTTAGTATGGCCGGGTACCTCGATGCGCTGCTGGGCGTCTCCGGCACGCTGCCGCTGATCGGGGACGATGACGGAGGCCGCCTGTTCCACCCCTATGGCGAGCGCGCCGGGTTTGGCCGCGCGACGATGGCGACGTGCGCGGTCCTTTTGGACCGCCCCGAATGGCTGCGTGGCCGCGGCCATTTGTACGAGCAGGCTGCCTGGTGGTTGGGACCGGAGGCGTTGGCCATCGGCACGGCGCCACCCGCGCCGTGCGTACCGCGGGTCTCGCGATTTTTCTCCGATGGCGGCGTCGCGGTGATGGCCGCGGGCGATGTTCAACTGGTGGTCAAAGCCGGGCCTTTCGGTGAAGGCTCCGCCGGCCACAGTCACTCCGACGTGCTCAGCCTGACCGCGCGCGCCGGCAGCCGCGAGATTCTGATCGACCCCGGCACGTTTACCTATGTGGCCGACCCCGCCGAACGGAACCGGTTCCGGGGATCGGCAGCGCACAACACGGTGCGCATCGATGGCCGGGACCAGGCAGTTCCGGGGGGCCCCTTCCGTTGGAACCACAAGCCCTCGGTCACCGTGGGCCAATGGAGCACGTCGCCGGAACGGGACTATCTGGACGCGACCTGCGCCTATGCCGGCTTCACGCATCGGCGCCGGATTGTCTTTGTGAAGCCGGCTACGGTGCTCATGTTGGACACCGTCGACGGCCCACCGGGCGATCACACGCTGGAGCAGTTCTGGCATCTGGACTTGGCGGAAGACGCCGCCCGCCTCAGCTTCAGTGCGCCCGCCGAGGTAGTGGAGGCCCGGCGGTCGCGTGCTTTGTGCAGCATGGAACCGGCCCCGGCACTTTGCGTCACGGTGCGCGGTCCGCTGCCGGCGCACATGGCGGCGGTGCTGGATCTCTCGGAGTCCCCCACGAGGGGCCCGCTGGAGATTCGGAGCGACGGGGACGCGATTCTGGTGGGCCGCACGCCCTGGTCCGCGTCCGGCCCGCCGATCCGGATTTCCGCCCGCAGCGAAGCGCCGCAAACACCGTAGCACCGCGGCATGCGCCTTCCCCGCCGCCAGCGGGTTGAGAGCAGCGCCGAGCATCTCCGCCGAGCCGCCGCCTTCCACGATTGGGTCGGCGCAGCCTCGCGCAACGCCAGCAAAGCCTCCAGCTATTGCGTGCAGCCGCCGCCTTCCACGCCGGGGATCGGCCTGTCAGGAGGTAACGCGGTCAAGACGTGCGACTGGAAAGAGCGGCGTCTACAGGTTGCTGAGCACGATGCGATGCACTTTCAGGAGAAGATCCACCTCCTGGCGCGGCAGGTCCAGCGCGGCGGCGATCTGCTCGGCTCTCTCGCCGTGCCGGTGCATGCGCAGGGCGTGGGTGCGTTTGTTCAAGTTGAGTCCGGGCTTGGGGAATCCTGGCGGCGCGGCAGCGGGCGGGTGTTTCTGCAGATCGTGGAGCTGGGCGGCCAGCGCGTCCACAGTTTCACGGAGCGCCTGAAGCTCCGCGTCCCTTGGCGATGGCTGACCGGCGGCAGGAGGGTTCATCAGGCGCAGCAGGCGATAGGCGCGATGGACCGTGAACAAACTGATGGCGGTGCCGGTGAGTATCAGTCCACATAGAATGCTCAGGGGAATGAGCAGGAGGTTCATCGCACGCTCCGCAGCCGATCGCCCCGGCTGATGATCTGCTGGATACGTACGCCGTAGTTGCCCTCCACCACGACCACTTCGCCGCGTGCGATGAGACAATGATTCACCATCACCTCCACCGGTTCGTTGACACCCCGGTTCAGTTCCACAATGCTGCCCGTGGTCAGCTTCAAGACATCTTTCATGGGGAGCTCCGTCTTGCCGAATGAGACACTCACAGGCAATTCGACATCCAGCAACAGGTCCATGGTGGGCGGGATATCGCCGCGTCCGGCGGGGACCACGCCGTCTCCGGCATCCACGTGGACGGCAGGCGCTTCGCCGGTGCCGTTGCCCACCGGATGGGAGACGAGGGCCACCAGTTTGGAGCTGAAGCCAATCCATAGCGGCTCCTGAGGCGCATCGCCAAGGGTTAGCGAAACCGACGCCGCGGCTTCCGGGTTGGTCTCGGGCGCTCGCTCCGCGCCGGCCTCGCACGCCACTTCGCGGCCCAACACGCCGCCAATCGAACGGGCCAGGGTGGAGAGGGACTGGCCTAGAATCTCCAGCCAGGTGTTGCGAGCCTCGTTGGTTTCGACGGTTTCCAGGCCGGCGGCTTTCAGCGTCAGCGTGCCGGCATGCTCCCAGGTGCTCCGCGGCGTCGCCACCCAGACCGTCGTGCCCGGGAGGACCTGGAAAGGCTGCTCCCACCACAACAGATCGGGCCCGGCCGGCGGCGTGACCGCAGCCTCCCAGTGCACCGCGGGCTTCTGGTCGGCCATGGACTCGACCACTTCGGCCAGGCTGGCCGTCCATTGATCGAGCAGACTGTCGATCGGCCCGGTGACCGGGCTGTGGTCTCCGCTGGCCGTCATGCCCCGACCATCCCCCGCGTGGTTGGCCATTGTTCGGCTAACTGGCTGCGCAGGCGCACGATGGCCTGGGACTTCAACTGCGAGATGCGCGACTCATGCAGGTTTACCACCTGAGCAATCTCGCGCAGGGTCAATTCCTCGTGGTAGTAGAGGCTGAGCACGGTTTGCTCGATTTCCGGAATGAGATCGATGCTGGACGCCAGCAGTTTCTCCAGTTCCGCCCGTTCCAGCAGCGCGGAGGGAAGATTTTCGCTGGTGTCTGGCAGATAATGCAGAAGATCCTTGCCCTGATCGTTGCCGGCGTAATCCAGGCTGGCCAAATTGAGGCCGCGAATCTCCACCAGCCATTCGTGATATTCCTCCAGGGTGATGCCCAACTGGGCGGCGATTTCCTCCTCCGTGGGCGTGCCCTTCAAGCGTTGCTCCGCGACGGCGATGGCGGCTTCGATCTGTTTCGACTTACGGCGCTTCTGGCGCGGCGCCCAATCCAAGCCACGCAGGCTGTCTAGAATCGCTCCGCGGATCTTGTACTCGGCGTAGGTCTTCAATTTGACGTTGTGGGCTGGATCGAAATTATCGATCGCCGAGATCAGCCCGAGCACACCGTTAGAAACCAGGTCGTCGAGGCTGATGCTGTCCGGCAGACGTTCCTGAATCCTCCGGGCGATCAGCCGCACCTGGGGCAGGTGTTCCAGAATCAGACGCTCGCGCGCTTCGTCGGTCATATCGTCAGGCACCGTGTAGCCATACATATGCGTCCACCCATCACCTGCTACCTCTCTATGCGGCCGATCGCGCCCTGCAGCCGGCGCCCTGCAGCACCAGATCCAGCACACGCTCTGGGCTGGCCGCTTCGAGATCCTCTGGAATGCGCTGGCCGGTAGTGAAGAATGACAAGGGCTTGCCGGTCCGCGCCGCTTCGCTGAAAATCGGCCCGTAGGACCCGGTTTCATCGAGTTTTGTGAACAGAAGATGCCGCGGCCGTAAAATCTCGAAGGCATCCACCATGCGCGAAAGATCGGCCGCCTTCATCGATGCCGGGAGCACGAGGTGCGTGTCGATATCGCCACGCGTGGCCAGAAAATGCGCGAGACTCTCCGAATCTTCCAAATCGCCGTAAGCCAACCCCGGGGTGTCGATGAAGATCAGTTCCTTGCCGCGGTTCTCCTCGATCGCCTGCGCCAGGGACGATACCGTCTCCAGCAACTGAAAACCGACGCCGAGGATGGCCGCGTAGGAACGTAACTGATCGGCGGCGGCTACGCGATAGGTATCCATGGAGAGCAGCAGGACTGGCCGGCGCGCTGCTAGTCCGTAGGTCACCGCGAGTTTGACCAGCGTAGTGGTTTTGCCCGAGCCGGGAGGCCCCACCAGGGCGGCGATGCGCGGTTGTGCGGGGCCGCGGCCCAGCGTCGCGTCGGCGGTGAAGCGGCTGGCAACTTCCTCCGTGAGTGCGCGCTGGAAGACAGGGCTATCCGCCTTCTGGGTGGTTCGTCCCGCCGGAGGGTGGGTGCCGTTTACGCGGTCCCCGGCGGCCTGCACGATTTCGCGGGCCAGTTCCGCCGGCACCTCCGCCGCGGTAAGTGCGGCATAGGCATCGGATATGTCTTGCGAGACGCCGATCCACTGGGCCGGCGCGTAAGCCGTACGGGTGATGGCGCGCCGCATCCCTTCCAACTCTTTTTTGAGTTCCGCGACTTCCGTGGACAACCGGTCGCCCAGGGGCGCCCGGGTAACTGGAGCCGGCTCGCCCGCGAGTTTCGGTAAGGTTTCCGCCGGCGCCCCGGCGGCAGCGGCGTCGGCAAAGACCACTTCGTACTCACCGAGATGGCGGACTTCCGGCGGCGTTTTGCGGCTGTTCATCAGCATCGCCTCCGGCCCCATCTCCTGACGCGCGGCAGCGATCGCGTCCTCCACGGTGCGGGAATAGTAGGATTTAATCTTCATCTGGTTCTCCGGCAGCGTACGTGCGGCCGCCACACGTGGAATCTATCGGCGGACCGACAGAATTTCTGTAGGATTTCGGCTATTGAATATTGCCCAGCGATTGCACGCGCAGACCGGGCGGGACTTCGTTGTGCGCCAGGAAGAAGAGGTTAGGCAGGGTAGGCTCGGCGAGTTGACGCAGGAAGTAGCGCGCGCCGCTGGAGGTGATGGCCACGACCGGCGTCTCCGGCTGTTGGATGCGCGCGGAAATGCGATTGAGGATTTCACGAATTTGTTGGGGCGGAAGCGAAATATGGCTGTTCTGTTCGCCGTGCTCGACGGCGGATTCCACCGCCTGCTCGATGGCTGGATCGAGGAACCACGCAGGCAGGTCGCCCGCCCGGTTCAGATATGGCTTGACCACGGCGCGGCGGATGGACTGGCGCACATACTCGGTCAGCAGCACGGGATTGCGCGTGGAACCGCCGGCCTCGCCGAGCGCCTCCAGAATCGAGACCGCGTCCCGAATGGACACCCGCTCGCGCAGCAGGTTCTGCAGCACGCGCTGCACGGTGGAGAGGGGCAATAGTTTCGGCACCACATCCTCGACCACCTTGGGGTGCTCCATAGCCACCCGGTCGAGCAGGCGCTTGGCATCCTGCCGCGAAAACAGCTCATGGGCGAAACGGCGAATCAACTCGGAGAGGTGAGTGCCGAGGACGCTCACGCTGTCCACTACGGTGTAGCCTGCCTGGCGGGCGCGTTCGGCACGCTCGGCGGGAATCCAGAAGGCGTTCATGCCGAATGCCGGGTCCCGCGTGGCCTGGCCATCGATGGGCGCACTGGCGGCACTGGTCGGAATCGCCAGCTCGCAGCCCTGCGGCAGGTCGTACCGCGAAATTTCGACGCCTTTCAACGAAATCATATATTCCCGGCTGCGCAGCGCCAGGTTGTCGGTCACGCGAACCGGCGCCAGCAGGTACCCAAGGTCGCCGGCCAGTTGCCGGCGGATGGCGGAGATGCGCCGCAGCAGCGGGGAATCCTGCGCGCCCTCTACCAGTCCGATCAGCCCCAACCCTACTTCGATGGCCAGCGGTTCGACGCGCATGAGCGATTCCACGTTGTCCCTGGCGGTCGCCGGTTTCCCAGCCTCTTCGGCGGGCGCGGCGGTGAGCGCCACCTCCTTCTGGCGCATCTTCCAGCCTGCCGCGGCGGCTCCGAAGCCCAGCAGCAGGAAGGGCAGTTTCGGCATGCCGGGTAGCGCCGCCAGCGCCACCAGCACTCCGCCCGCCAACATGATCGGCTGCGAGTTCCCCAGGATCTGCTTGTGGAACTCGGCCCCCAGCCGCGCTTCGCTAGAGGCCCGGGTTACGATCAGGGCTCCCGAAATGGAAATCATCAGCGCCGGGATCACCGTCACCAGGCCATCGCCGATGGTGAGCACCGTGTACGTTTCAATCGCCTTGCGCAGATCCATCCCGTGCTGCAGCACGCCGATCAGGAAACCGGCAATAATGTTGATCGAGGTGATCAGAATGCTGGCCACCGCGTCGCGCTGGGTGAAGCGCGATGCGCCGTCCATGGCGCCGTAGAACTCGGCTTCGGTGGCCAGCGCTTTGCGCCGCCGCTTGGCTTCGACCTCGTCGATCAACCCCGCATTCAGATCGCTGTCGATCGCCATCTGCTTGCCGGGCAGGGCATCCAGGGTGAAGCGCGCCGTGACTTCGCTGATGCGCACCGCTCCGTGATTGATCACCACGTATTGAATCGCGATCAGCACCAGGAAGATCACGGCGCCGATCACGTAATTCCCACCCACCACGAAACTCCCGAACGCGCCGATCACCTCTCCGGCGGCCGACGTCCCGGTATTGCCGTTGATCAGAATCAAGCGCGAACTGGAGACGTTCAGCGCCAGGCGGAAAAGCGTCAGTAACAACAGGGTGGTGGGGAACGAGGTGAATTCCACGGGACGAACCAGGTACAGGGACACCATCAGAACGATCACCGACACCAGAATGTCGGTAACGATCAGGAAGTCCAGAACAAACCCCGGCAGCGGCGTGATCAGAGCGATCACGATGGCGAGCATGGCCAGCGGCACCACCAGTCCGCCCAGCGTCTCCATGGGAAGGTTCAGCATCCATTTCGGCAGGCTGCTGGTGGTTCCCGGCGCGGCAATGGCTTTGGAGGGCGTCACGCTATCCCGGCATCCTTCCGTTCATGAGTTTGAAAATGTAGGCCAGAATTTCGGCCACCGCGCGGTAGAGCTGCGGCGGGATCTCCTGCCCGACTTCGACCGCCTTGTAGAGCGCCTGCGCCAGCGGCGGATTCTCGATGATCGGCACCTGGTGCTCGATGGCTACCTGCCGGATGCGTAGCGCCAGGTAATTCTTGCCCTTGGCGACCACCAGCGGCGCCGCCATGCTGTCCATGTGGTAGCGGATCGCCACGGCGAAGTGGGTCGGGTTGACCACCACCGCGGTCGCCTTCGGCACCTCCTTCATCATCTGGCGCCGTATGCGGTCGCGCTGCAGGCGGCGGATCCGCGCCTTCATCTGCGGATTGCCTTCCACGTCCTTCATCTCTTCGCGGATTTCCTGCTTGCTCATGCGCAGTTCCGCTTTGTGGCGGCGCAACTGGCGCGCCAGATCCACGCAACCGAAGAGCAGAAAGACCGCCGCGGCCTTCCAGAACAGCTCCATCAGCGAACTGCCGATCAGACGGAACCCGCTTTCCACGCTCTGCAGGGGTAGCACCAGAAAGGTGTCCAGCTTGTCGCGCGCCACTACCCACACCGCCCACAGAAACATCGGCAGCAGGACCATAGCCTGGCCGAGCGATGGTAAATTCTGCTTGGGCAGTTCCCGCAGCCGCGCCAGGGGGTTGAAACGCGCCGCTTCCGGCATGAGCTTTTTGAAGCTGATGCCGAATCGGGTGGTCGCAAGGCGAAAGGACACCGTTGCGATCGAAACCCCCGCACCCGCCATCGCCAAGGGCAGGATATTTTGCCAGAAGAGCTGCCAGGCTACGACGATCAGGTCCTGGGGCCGCAATTCGGGCGCAAAGGCGAGGCGCAGTATCGACCGCGTGGTCTGCCGGAATTGCCCGAACCAGCCGGCGCCCCCCGCGCCCAGAAGCACCAGAAAGACCATGAACTGGAGGGCCGCGACGAACTCCTTGGCGGCGGGGAACTGACCCTGTTCGCGGGCCTTCTTGAGGCGCTGCTGGGTGGGTTGCTCGGTTTTCCCGCTCTTGTCCGCCATGGCGCGTCATATACCCAACATCCGGTGCGCCGCGATCCATGCATGTCCGCTGATTTCGCGCAGGATACGCGGAAACATGGTCGACATCCAACTCAGCAGAATCAGCGCGGTGAGCATTTTGGCCGGGAAGGCCAGGGTAAGCAGTTGCAGTTGCGCGTTGATCCGGCCCAGGAGCGCCAACGCGACATCCACCATCACCAGCAGTGCCACCACCGGCAGCGCCAACCGCACCCCTACGGAAAACAGCGTCGCGCCCAGCCGGATCAGAGGCTCCGCCGTGGCCCGGCCAAAAACGTAGGCGCCCGCCGGGACCTTTTCCAGGCTCTGCGCGAAGAGGCGGAGGATTTCGCGATCCAGCCCCAGGGCGAAGAACAGCATCCCGGACATCAGTTGCGCGAACACCAGGAGGATGCCGGAATCGGCTTCGGTGTTGGGGTCGATCGTGGAAGCGTACGCATATCCAGCCTGTAATCCAAGCACTTGCGCCGCCAGCGTGAACGCTTCCAGGGCGATCGCCACGGAGATCCCAATCGCCAGACCCACAGCCGCCTCGGTAAGGGCCCACCCGGCGAGTACCGCCACCGTGACGGCGTCCGTGCGCACCACGGGCCACTGGGCGTAGAGCGCCAGGGTGAATCCCAGGGCCAGGGCAACGCGCGCCGCTTCGGGAGCGCTCCTGACTCCGGGCAGGGGCACAAAAATCAGCGAACCGCCGACGCGCGCCAGCACCAGCAGAAACCCGTACAGGGCCCCGGCGGACAGTGTCGCGTTATCGGGCATACCGGCTGAGGTCTCCGAACAGCGCAATGGTATAGCCCATGGTTCTTTGCAGCATCCATGGCAGCAGGAAAAGCAGCCCGGCGAGAAACGCCAGCAGGCGCGGAATGGTGCTGAAGGCGTTGTCCTGCATGGAGGTGGCGATCTGCACCAGACTGATCGCCAGACCCGCGATGAACCCGATCGCGAGCAGCGGCGCCGCCAGCCAAAAGGTGGTCATCAGCGCCTGACGGATAATCTGCACTACGGTTTCCGGTGTCATGAGTAGAAGCTCTTCATCAAGGAGCCGACCACCAGGTTCCAGCCGTCCACCAGCACAAAGAGCAGAATCTTGAACGGCGCGGAAATCATGACGGGCGGCAGTTGCACCATGCCGATCGACAGCGTCACCGAGGCGATGACCAGATCGATGATCAGGAAAGGCAGAAACAGCACGGCGCCGATCTGGAAGCCGGTCTTGAGCTCCGAAAGAATGTAGGCCGGGATGAGGATTTTGAGCTCAAGATCGGCGGGGGTGCGCGGCGCGGGAGAATGCGAGATCTCGATGAACAGCCGGATATCTTTTTCGCGCGCGAACCGCACCAGGAAATTGTGCAGCGGTTTGGCGCCCTGCTCGATGGCCTGCGCTGGCGTGAGTTGCCCGCCTTCCATCGGTTCCCACCCCTGGTGGTACATGTCGGCGATGACCGGCTGCATGACCAGCAGAGCCAGAAATAAGGCCAGACCAAGCAGCACCTGATTGGAAGGTGTGGATTGCGTGCCGAGCGCCTGCCGCAGGAAGTGCAGCACCACCACGATGCGCAGAAACGGAGTGATCGACATGACCGCCGCCGGCAGCAGCGTCATCAAAGTCAGCAGGATGACAATTTGCATCGGCACGCTGAGCGAAGCGCCGTTCTTCCCGGCCGAGATGCCGAGCAGAGAGAAGGGCTCACCGGGGGCCCCCAATGCGGGAAGTGCTATGGCAAGACCGCCCAGGATTCGCAGCAGTCTCACCGCCCGGCCTCCGCGGTGCGGCGC
>JADGNS010000612.1 GCA_017883355.1 Candidatus Solibacter sp. | reverse complement strand
GACACCGCCGGAGACGCCGGGAAGAGTCCTCAGCAGCCCGGCAAAATTCAGTCCGCGAGCCAGCAGAGCGGAGATTTCGTGTTTGTCCAGGTCGCCGGAACGCTCCGCGCTGGCGGTTTGAACGGGAGTTACTTCGGCGTGCACGGTCACGGCGTCGGTCGAACTGCCGACGACGAGGGCCAGCGTGCCGACCGACCTTCTCTCACCTTGCGTGACCACAATGCCTTTTTGTTCGAGCCGCGCGAAACCCGCGACCTGAACCGAAATGGTGTAGGTGCCCGGCGCCGGGACGGCCAGAAACGAGAAGCTCCCGGTGGCGTCGGATTTCACCGTTGCCAGCATAACGGCGGTGTCCTGGTTGGTTAAGGACAAGTTGGCATCCGCCACGGCAGCCCCGGAGGAGTCGGTCAGAACGCCGAGTATGGTGGCTCCCTGTTGAGCGAGAACCGGCCTCGTTAAAGTGAATAAAAGCGTTGCCAGCAGGAGCACTGCGTGAGCGGTCCGTTTGAGCTGGCGCGGAGTCATCCGGGCGCTTTTGGCCCAAGAATCAATAGCTTGCGGGAAAGTTGCTGGTGTGGCCGGAGCCATGTCAATATTCAAGCGCATAGTTGTCTCTTTTTATCTCTTATCTAACCTCAGAAAACAAGAGTCCTGCACGGATTTTAGTCCCAGTAGGGTTCCGTAACAATGGTTCAAAGCAACCATGCGCGTGATGGGTACGCCCGGTCTATTCCGCTGAAAAGACGCGGTACGAGCCCGGCACGAGCGGCGTCGTGAAAACCGTCGTCGAGCCCTGAGACGTGCCCACCAGCACCTGGGGCCGGTCAGCATGTCGCGCAGCCTGGTGATGCGCTTATCGGTTATCACGCGTGCCGCCGGCACGGGGTTTTCCTGGAACGATTCGACGATGAACTTGTCGTTGTCGTAGACAAACAGGCTGACCCGGCTGGGCGCATCCAGGTGCGTACATTTCCTTTGTGGTTCTCGCAAATTCAGATCTGCCCTGCCTTGCGTACCACATACGCTCAGACTCAAGCCGTTTTGCCGATGAATCGCGTCGGCATCCACTTTTGTGTCGCACGCCCCCCATTTCGTCGGTGCTGACGCGTGATACAGTCTTGGAGAGTCTCGAAATGGGGTTTCACGATATGAAACGGGGTGGGTTTGTGTCCGATGGGCGCGCGCCGGCGCGACCGGAATCCGGCGCAGCTTACCGCGTCCAGGTGCTGGACCGCGCGCTTCGCATTCTGGACGCGCTGGCAGCGGAGGGGCAGTTGGCTCCGAGCGAAATCTCCACGCGCCTGGCGTTGCACAAAAGCACCGTCCACCGTCTGCTCGCGGTGTTGGAACAGAACGAATACGTGGACCGAAGCCAGGTGAGCGGACGGTACTCGCTAGGCCTGAAGCTGATCGAATTGGGGACGCGTGCTTCCTCCCGGCTGGATATCTGCGAACTGGCGGGGCCCATCCTGGATCGATTGATGGAGCAGACCGGGGAGACGGCGCACATCGGGATTCTGAGCCAGGGGGCGGTGATCTCGGTCGCTGATTCGGAGAGCTATAAGACACTTCGCACGCCGTCCACGGTGGGCCGCCGGACTCCGCCGCACTGCTCGTCCCAGGGCAAAGTGCTTTTGGCCGAATTGAACGCCGCCCAATTGCGTGCGTTCGTGGGCAGCAATGGCCTCAAGTCGTTCACGCGCCTGACGATTCGTACGATTAGCGGGCTGGAACGGGAACTGTCGAAGGTTCGCAGAGACGGTTACGCGATTGACGACCAGGAGTTTGAGGAAGGACTGAAGTGCATTGGCGCCCCGATTCGCGACCATGCGGGCAGCGTCGTGGCGGCCCTTAGTATTGCCGGTCCGGCGATGAGATTGCGGCTCGCACGCATGCCTACCTTGATCGAGTCGGTGGTCGCCGCGGCCGCGCGCCTTTCGACGGCCTTGGGCTACCGGCCGGAACCGGACCCGCGCGCCTAACTCCGGTTCCGGAGTTTCACCTTCTGAAACCAGATGTTACACGGGTAACGAGAACCCGGCCTTCACGCGACGGCCATTACTCAAGTACTTAGCGGTTCCTGGGGGCGTCGCGGCGGATTACAGTTGACGAAGTAGAGGTCCGTTGATATGCTTCGGTCCGTACCGGACAGGAGAGACATGCCATGGGTGGAAAGCCAGCGCCGGCTTTGCCCGTAGAGATTGCGGGCCTGGAGATTCGTGCCGGCGTTTCGGCGGCCTTCGCCGAGATCTTAACTCCGGCCGCTTGCCGCTTCGTTGCGCGGCTCGCTGAGCGCTTCCAGCAGGAGCGGCAGAGACTGCTCGCCGCCCGCTCGCAACGCCAGCGGCAGATCGACGACGGCGCGCTTCCGGACTTCCTGAACGACACCCGGGAGGTACGCAACTCCACCTGGTCCGCCGCGCCTATTCCGCGGGACCTGGCGGACCGGCGCGTCGAAATCACGGGACCGCCCGAGCGCAAGATGCTCATCAACGCCCTGAATTCTGGCGCCAGCGTCTACATGTCCGACTTCGAGGACTCCAATGCACCGACGTGGCGGAATCTGATCGAGGGCCAGATCAACCTCCGCGACGCGGTCCGGCGCCAGATCGAATATACAGGTCCGGACGGCAGAATCTACTCGCTCAACGCCGCGACCGCCACACTGTTCGTCCGGCCGCGAGGTTGGCACCTGGATGAGAAGCACGTTCTACTGGACGGCAAGCCGATTTCCGGGACACTCTTCGATTTCGGCCTGTTCTTCTTCCACAACGCGGCGGCATTGCTGGAACGGGGTAGCGGCCCGTACTTCTATCTGCCCAAGCTCGAAAGCCATCGGGAAGCCCGGCTCTGGAACGACGTCTTTGTCTTCGCGCAGGCGGAGATCGGCATTCCCCGCGGCTCCATCCGCGCGACGGTGTTGATCGAGACGATATTCGCCGCGTTCGAAATGGAAGAGATCCTGTTCGAACTGCGCGAGCATTCGGCGGGCCTGAACTGCGGGCGCTGGGACTACATTTTCAGCTTCATCAAGAAATTCCGCGGCCGGCCGGATTTTGTGCTGCCGGACCGCGCCTCAGTCACGATGGACCGGCACTTTCTCAAATCGTACGTGGATCTGCTGATCGACACCTGCCACGCCCGCGGCATCCACGCCATGGGCGGGATGGCTGCGCAGGTTCCGATCAAGAGCGATCCCGAGGCGAACGCACGCGCGCTGGACAAGGTCCGGCAGGACAAACTCCGGGAAGTGCATGCCGGCCACGACGGGACATGGGTAGCGCACCCAGGGCTGGTGCCGGTGGCGCGCGAAGTCTTCGACCGGTTCATGCCGCTGCCCAACCAGATCGACATCGCCCGCGACACGCCTCGGGTGAGTGCGGCGGATCTGTTGACCGTGCCCGAAGGGGACATAACCGAAGCCGGCATCAGGCTGAACATCGACGTCGGCATCCGCTATCTCGCATCCTGGATGAGCGGCAACGGGTGTGTGCCGATTTATGGGCTGATGGAGGATGCGGCGACAGCCGAGATTTCGCGCGCGCAGCTCTGGCAGTGGGCGAGACACGGCGCACACACGAAGGAAGGCAGCACGGTGAGCGGCGCATCCCTGAATGCGGCCATCGCGGGCGAACTGGAAAAGCTGCGGCGTGAATTGGGTGGACCGGCATTCGATACCGGACGGTTCGAAGCCGCGGGTAGGCTCTTTGGCGAAATGGTGACGGGTGAGGAATTCGCGGAGTTTCTGACACTCGCCGCATATGACTACATCGACTAGGCAACCCCGGAAGGAGGGCGGATCATGAAACGGCAATCACAGTTATTCGGCCTAGTTTTAGGCCTTTGCATTCTGGCTGCGGCACAGGAGACGCGCGGCAGTTTGAGTGGAATCGTTTCGGACGGCTCCGGCGCCGTGGTGACGGGCGCCTCCCTGCAACTGACCAACACAGAGACCGGTGTCGTGATGACGATGGTCTCCAACGATGCGGGCTTGTATCGATTTCTGTTCCTGAACCCCGGCCAGTACAAGCTGGTGGCGAGTATCGCCGGCTTTAAGACGTACGAGCGCGACCGCATCCAACTCAGCGTGAGCGAGGCAGGCACGCTTCCGGTAGTCCTCGAGGTCGGCGCGCAGAGCGACCGGATCACGGTGTCGGCCGAGGCGCCGCTGATCGAGGCCGAGAAAGCGGACCACGGCATGGTGATCGACAACAAGAAGGTGGTCGATATTCCGATCAATACGCGGAACCCGATCATGCTGGCGGCGATGTCGAA
>JADGNS010000611.1 GCA_017883355.1 Candidatus Solibacter sp. | reverse complement strand
GCCTCGAGCGCCCAGTTCGGCGTCAACTGCCGCTGAATATTGAGCAGGTACTGCAAGGAATATGTGGTGTGATGGTTTGGCTCCATGGAGTAGGCGAAAGGCGACGGCACGTTGGCCGTGGCGCCGCTGCCGCCGGGAATCGCATTGCTGTAGAAGAGGTTCGGTATTCCCGTGTTTGAGGTGAGGGTGACGCGGCCCGCGATATTTCGTGCCATATCGAAATACGCATTGCCGATTTCCTGGTTGTAGAAGATGCCGAGGCCGGCGCGCAGTACCGTCTTGGAATCCGGCGCGACCGCAATCCCTACGCGCGGCGCGAAATCCCGGTACGACGTGCTCATCAGTTGATTCGGGAGCGCCCCGTTACTGCACTTCGCGCTAACCGTGGTCCAGCGGATGTTCAGCGAAGGGGGGCCGGCATATGGATCGCTGCAATCCCCCTGGCGAAGCATGTAAGGCGTTTCCGGCGCATTCGAAAACGCGTTGATATGCGGCACCGCTACCGTGAACTGGTTGTTGAGAGTATTGAGCCATGGCGGCGTCAGTTCGTATCGCAAGCCCAGGGTCAGGGTCACTTTCGGGGTCAGCTTCCAGGTATCGTCCACAAACGCCGCTTCCGCGTTGCGCTGGTATTTCGCGGTGGCCAGAGCCACCGCCACCGTCGACTGCCAGATATCGCCCAGCAGGAACTCGCCAAATGCATCGCCTCCCGTCTTAGCCGAACTCTGGGTGGCGTTCGGCTGGAACGCAAACTGGCCCCGGGAGAACTGGTTGCCGATCTGGTTGAAGTTCTGGCGGCTGTATTCGAAGCCGAAGCGGAGGGCGTGCTTGCCGTGAGTCCAGGATACATTATCGACCAGTTGCAGCGTGTTGTCGTCGATAAAATAGGGACCATCCTGCGTGTCTCCGATGGCGGTGAAACCGTCGCCCGCGAACGACGCGAAGGGCACTCCCCACGACACTGGCGCGCCGGGCTGGAGGCTGGGTACTCCCAGGGCGGAAACCGAATCGACGTTGTAAGCGGAGTACGTGCCCAGCGAATTACTCAGCCGGGTGTACCCGAAACGGGCCTCGTTTACCAGGGTCGGCGAGAGCGTGCGGGTGTTTGTGCCCAGATACTGCTCGTAATTCGTCAGAATCTTGCTGCCCGTGATGCTGATGCCTGTGGAAGACTGGTTCTCATCGCCCCAACTATACCGGCCGGTCCACTGCGATTTCGCCGATTCGATAAAATCCATACGCAGCGTAAACGCGTCGCGGTTATTCGGAGACGAGTTCATCTGTGTATAGTTGCTCGACAGGCCCGGCAGGTTGGACGGGACATAGTAGTTCAGAAACTTCTTTGAGACGGGGTCAATCCGGTTGGAAGGAATGATGTTCCCTGGAAACGGAGTCTTGGTCGCGCCGTCTGGCCCTGTATTCGGGTCGTAGATCGTCGTGCCGAAGGCGCTGAAGTCGCCCGTGAACATGGCGGGGGTCGGAACGGAGTAGGTACCCTGGGAGTTCTGACGCTGGCTTTTCCATTCGTCGTTGGCCATGAAAAACAGCCGGTTGCGCAGGTCGAAGAGCTTCGGAATGCGCACCGGGCCGTCCACTTCAAAGCCGTAGTCGTTCCATTTGAACGGCGACTTGACGGGGTGCGTGGCGGTGAAGGCGTACGGCACGGCATCGAACTTGTCGTTGCGCACGAATTCGAACAGCGCGCCGTGGTAAGCGTTGCCGCCCGACTTTGTCACCACGTTCACCTGCGTCGACTGGTGGCCGAACTCGGCCGGGTAAATGCCGGTCTGAACCTTGAACTCCTGTATGGCGTCGATCGATGGCAGCACCACGTACGTCGAGAAGTCCGGATCCGTGTTGCTTACGCCGTCGAGCGTGAAGTAGTCGAACATGATGCGGTTGCCGCCGGAGGAGATGGATTGCGCCGCGCGGTCGCCCCCCTGTCGTCCACCGGCCTGGCCCGAATTCGCCGAGAGCGTGTTGGTGTTCGCCGCTAGCGCCACCAGGCCCAGGTAGTTGCGGCCGTTGAGCGGCAACTCGGTAACGCCCTTGTTCTCGATCACCGTGCCGAGCGAAACGTTCTCCGCTTGCAGCATCTGAGCAGAGGCAGAAATCTCAATCGAATCAGTGACTTGCCCGACTTCCAAGCTGAAGTCGAGCCGCAGGCTCTGTTGAACCTGGACTTGAACGTTATTGACGGTGGAAATCTTGAAGGATGGCTGTTCGACTCGAACCGTGTAGAAGCCGGGCGCAACGGCCGGGAAGGTATAGTCTCCCGAATCCGTAGACGCTGTCGTCCGAACGGCATTCGTTGACACGCTGGTGAGGGCGATCTTCGCCCCGGGTACGGCGGCCCCGGTCGCATCGCTGATATGGCCAGTGACCTCACCGAAGGTCTGGCAGCATAGAGGAATGGCAGAAACAGCCACGAGAATAGTGACAGACAATACCAAACGTCTCAGTTGTATTTGCATATGTAACCCCCCGAAATTCGCTTGTGCTGCCTAAAGTTACGCTCGGTAGGCGTCCCACGTTCCGAACCTGTGAGATGCTATCCCAGAGGTCCCGCGGGCGCAAGGTTTGGTACGGTATCCGCTGTTCAACCCTAATGGAATCTGGTCATTGAACGCAATCGAAAAAGCCGTGCATCCCACTCCGCTAACGGTTAGCCGGGCCTGTTAGCCCGCCCTCGCTCCCGGGCAAAGTAGTTGTGATATCATTCCCAAGGCACCAGGATGTGCGAAAGCGACAGCAAGGAACTCAGTAAGTCACGCGAACAGGATGTGCGGGCGGAACTCCACCGTCTGCTGGAGAGCCCTGCGTTTCGCACGAGCAAGCGATGCCGGGAATTCCTGGAATACATCATCGAGCACACAGTCAGGGGTCCGGCCGGCGCTCTCAAAGAACGCTCGATCGGCGTAGAACTCTTCCAGCTTTCGCAGGACTTCGACACGGGTCAGCACACTATAGTTCGTGTGACGGCCAATGAGGTGCGAAAGAAACTCGCTCAACATTACCAGGCTGAGAATGGTTCGCATCACGCGGTCAGGATCGATCTGCCGCCGGGGTCCTACTCCGCCGCATTCCGGTGGGAGACCCCGGCGGTTGAGGCGCCGGTTGCCGAGATGGCACCCGCGGAAGCTCCGGCCACTGAGGCGCCAGTTGCGGACGCGACTGCCGCCGAGACCCCACCCGCGGAGACGCATCTTCCGGCACGCCCGGGCTGGCTCACGCACCGGATGATCGCATGCACGGTAGCTCTTGTCGTACTTGCCGGCGCCTTTTCTGTCTGGCGTTGGTGGCCGGCGAATCCTGCTTCTGTTGACGCCAAGTCCCCGCCCGTCTCCAACCCGATTCCGACAACCGCAACGGCCGTCGAGGACCTCCGGATTATCGCGGGCTCCACCGTTCCTTACGTCGATCGGGGTGGGCGCACGTGGGGCCCGGATCGTTTCTTTTCCGGCGGTAATGTGCTCGTCCGTCCGTCCGAGAGAATCTTCCGAACACTGGACCCCGATATTTACCGGCGCCTGCGGAGTGGCGACTTTCGATACGACATTCCGCTGCGGCCGGGCGACTATGAACTGCATCTTTTTTTTGCCGAGACTGGTCTGGCGGATTTCATCAGCGCGGAATCGAGCGGTGAGGGCCAGCGGCTGTTCCGCGTCTTCGCCAACGGAAGTCCGATCCTGAATGCTTTTGATGTGGTGGCTGATGCCGCGGGTTCCAACATCGCGGATGAACGCGTTTTTCGCAACATCTCACCATCGGCGGATGGCTTCCTGCACCTGACGTTTAGCTCGATGAGAAGCACGGCGATGTTGAGTGGAATCGAGGTGCTGCCGGTCGGTGCCGGGAAAGCAAAACCGGTCCGAATTCGAGCGGGTTGGACCTCATCGTGGCAGGATTCCGCCAAGCAGGAGTGGCAGGCCGACTCTTATTTCCTGGGCGGAAACGCGCTGGTCCGCACTACGAATCCCGTTCAAGCCAGCAACTCAACCGTACCGGACATGGCGCTCTACGCCAGCGAGCGTTGGGGCCATTTCTCCTACGCTGTGCCCGTGGCGGAAGGACGGTATCGAGTCACGTTGAAGTTCTGCGAAGGGCACTACGGAAAACGCAACGCCGGCGCGGGTGAGCGCGGCAGTCGCGTCTTTGACGTCTACTGTAATGGTGTGGCCCTGCTGAGGGGCTTCGACATCATGAAGGAGGCCGATGGAGAAGGGCGCCCCATCGATCGGAGCTTTTCCGCGATTCGACCCAACGCACAAGGCAAGAT
>JADGNS010000610.1 GCA_017883355.1 Candidatus Solibacter sp. | reverse complement strand
CTTGCGCGATGAGATATTTTCCGGCGGGGCCGTCCTTGGGGATGGACCCGGCGGGGGAGATGTGGTCGGTGGTGACGGAGTCGCCGAGCAGCGCCAGCAACGCGTTGGGGTCAGCCATGTTGTCGAAGTAGGGCGGCTTCTTGATATAGGTCGAGGTGTCGTCCCACTGGTAGATGCCGCCGGTGGGAATGGCGAGGCTCTGCCAGTTCTTGTCGCCGTCGAAGGCGTGGGCGTATTCGTGTTCGAACATGCCGCGGTTGATGGCGGCGCGCACGGTGGAGGCGACCTCTTCATTGGTGGGCCAGATATCGCGCAGGTAGACGGGTTGGCCGCTGGAGTCCTTGCCGAGAGGATCGGTGGTGAGGTCGATATCCATGGTGCCGGCCAGCGCGTAGGCAACCACCAGGGGTGGCGAGGCCAGATAGTTGGCCTTGACGAGCGGGTTGATGCGGCCTTCGAAGTTGCGGTTGCCGCTGATCACGGCGGCGACCACGAGGCTGTCCTGGCGCACCGCCTGGGTCACCGCATCGGGCAGCGGGCCGCTGTTGCCAATGCAGGTGGTGCAGCCGAAGCCCACCAGGTGGAAATTGAGCTGTTCGAGGTAGGTCATGAGGCCGGCCTCGCGATAGTAATCGGCCACCACCTTGGATCCCGGTGCCAGGCTGGTCTTGACCCACGGCTTAACCTTGAGTCCGCGTTCGACGGCCTTCTTAGCCACCAGGCCGGCGGCCAGCATGACGCTGGGGTTGGAGGTGTTGGTACAACTGGTGATGGCCGCGATGACCACCGCGCCGTGACCCAGGGTATTAGGTGCGGGCGACGGCAGGTTGGGGAAGGCGGCGTGAAAATTCTGCGCAACGCCGGGCAGTTCGACGCGATCCTGGGGGCGCTTGGGCCCGGCCATGGAGGGCATCACGGTGGAGAGATCCAGTTCCAGGGTATCGGCGAACACCGGGTCCGGGGTTTCGTCGGTACGGAAGAGACCCTGTTCCTTGGTGTAGGCTTCCACCAGGGCAACGAGAGAGGCATCGCGGTTGGTGAATTTGAGGAACTCGAGGGTCTCCCGGTCCACCGGGAAGAAGCCCATGGTGGCGCCATACTCGGGCGCCATGTTGGCGACGGTGGCGCGATCGGGCAGGCTGAGGGCGCTCAGGCCGGCGCCGTAAAACTCGACGAATTTGCCGACCACGCCCTTCTTGCGGAGCATCTGGGTGACGGTCAGGACCAGGTCGGTGGCGGTGCAACCTTCCTTGAGGCGGCCGGTCAATTTGAAGCCGACCACGGGAGGCAGCAGCATGGAAACGGGCTGTCCGAGCATGCAGGCTTCGGCCTCGATCCCACCCACGCCCCAGCCAAGCACGCCGAGGCCGTTGATCATGGTGGTATGGGAATCGGTGCCCACCACGGAATCCGGGTAAACCGCGCCTGACGGATGGCGGAAGACCACCGGGGCGAGATATTCCAGGTTCACCTGGTGGACGATACCGGTATCGGGCGGCACCACGCGGAAGTTGCGGAATGCCGTCTGGCCCCAGCGCAGCAGGATGTAGCGTTCGCGATTGCGTTGGAATTCCAGGGCCGCGTTGAGGTCGAAGGCGTCCACGCCGCCGAAGTGATCCACCTGGACGGAGTGGTCGATGACCAGGTCGGCGGGCAGCAGCGGATTGGCGCGGCTGGGGTCGCCGCCCATGGCGGCGAGAGCGTCGCGCATGGCGGCGAGGTCGACCACGCAGGGGACGCCGGTGAAATCCTGCAACAGGACGCGCGCCGGCATGAAGCTGATCTCTTTGACGCCGGCGCCGGCGCCACCCGCCACGGCGGCAACATCTTGCGGGGATACGCGCTTGCCGTCTTCGTTGCGCAGCAGATTCTCCAGCAGAATCCGGATGGAGAAGGGCAGCCGCCCGACGTTCCCGACGCCCTGCTGAGCGAGGTGGGGGAGACGGAAATAATCGTAATCCGCGGTGCCGACGCGCAGTTTCGCCGCGGCGCCAAAGCTATTTTTTGCCATTGGTTTGATTATAAAGGTTGCGGGCTTCCGGCGCAGAAAGCGCGTCCGGTTTGGGGCGCGCCAGGGGAATTCGTACTGCAAGAGCTAAAGTCCTGCGGGCAAGCGGCCGATCTAAGAAATGTGCCGATCTACGCCGCATCGAAGGACCGATCGTTCGACGATATTCGAACTGCACTCGGCAACCTGGTCCGGAATTTCGAGGCCGACGCGGCAGCCAGCCGCAAGCAAATCCGGGAGCTGTTAGACAACGATCGCGAGCTTTTCTACGCTACTTCCATCGAGATCCTGAAGCACACGGGAGACTCGCGAGGGGCGCAATATCTGGTGGCTCTTATGGTAGC
Organism: Candidatus Solibacter sp.; assembly: GCA_017883355.1. GTDB lineage: Bacteria > Acidobacteriota > Terriglobia > Bryobacterales > Bryobacteraceae > Solibacter. The sequence goes on along the minus strand of JADGNS010000610.1, from coordinate 1,932 downwards.
CAACGGAATGTTGTTGCAGGCCCTGTGCAATCCCGACCTGAGCCGGGATGAGGCGCTGTCGTTGGGGCGCGCCGCCATGCGCGTGGACCCCATGAGCGACGTGTCGCTGGCCCGCGATCTGGCGGACAGTGCGGCCGGGGGAAGCAAGGTCCACGTTGCCGATCCGGCCCGGTTGATGGATATCCTGTGCGAGCTAGCCGATGCCGCGCGGATCATGCCCTCGCTGATGCGCATGATGCGGCATCCCAATCCCTATCTGCGCTCCAAAGCGGTGAAGATGATCGGCCGCGGCAGCCGGAGCACGAAATGGGTGATGGGAAGGCTGAGTGAACCGGACCCGCGGGTGCGGGCCAATGCCGTGGAATCGCTCTGGGGAGTGGACACCCCGGAGGCTCGCACCCTGTTGAATTTCGCGGTCAACGACGGCAACAACCGCGTGACGGGCAACGCGATGCTGGGCCTCTACTACCTGGGGGAAGCCTCCGTGCTGGCGGATGTGATCAAGCTCGCGGGGCACGAATCCGCGCTGTTTCGGGCCTCGGCGGCTTGGGTGATGGGCGAGACCGGCGACCCGCGATTCACCGAAACGCTGCGGCGCCTGATCGCAGACCTGGATGCGACCGTGCGCAAGCGCGCTTTTGCAGCCCTGGGGCAGATCAAAGCCGCCAACGGGCAGCCGCCGGGCGGAGAGAAGTGGCACGTGGCCGCGCGGATGCTTGGCGGCGAGAGCCTCAAGGGGCTGCGGCGCCTGATGCTGGCGGTTGCCGGGGAGGACATGCGCGACCAACCCAAGGTAGCGCCGTTGCAGTTCCTGCTGAGCGAGGGCGCGCAATATGTCACGTCGTACAAGATCCTGGACAAACCGCTGCCCGAATCCATGAGCGTGGTTTTCGTGATTCCGCGCAGCCGCGAAGCGGCGGGCGGCGCCTTCTTCGACGGCGTGCTGAGTTGCCTGCGGTGGAAACGGCCCAGCGATTTATGGAGTGTGCTGCCCTATATCGAGACCGGGGACGGGGAACCGCCGCAGCCGCACGATCCGGACCCGCCGTTGTTCACGGGTAACTCCGATGCCCTGGCAGCGACGTTGCGCGACACCCCCAAACGGCTGGATTGTACGGACCTGTGGACCGGCGTCTGGCGCGCCACCAAACAGGATGGCGGCCAATCGCGCGGCAAACGCCACGTGATCGTCTTCAGCAGCGCCCAGGAAGGCCGCATTGCGGGTCACGGACTGATTGCCAACCTGCAGGCCGGACGCATACCGATTCAGGTGATCGCTTCCGGCCCCAATGAGCAGTTGCAGGGGTTTTGCGAGCGAACCCACACTCTGTTCAGGAACGGCGCGCAGGAGGAGTTGGTCGAGATGATCGAACAGGCCTATCTCAACTTGTTGTCGCGCTACGAAATCGCTTACCAGCCCGTGGCGGCGCTCTCGCCGGCTCTCAAAGTGCGAGTGCAGACTCCCATCGGATGGGGCGAGGTCCTGGTTGCGACGCCGAGCGAACCGGCGGCCGGGTCCTGAGTGGGGCAGGCAATCTTGCCTGCAAACCGGCTTTCAGCCCGCTGGACCCGCTGGAAAGCGGGTCCGCGGCCTGGATAGGATGCCCCACATCGCTCCCCTCAGTCCTTCCAATCCATGGCCAGACGAACCAGGGTGCGAACGGGCAGGCCCGTGGGACCTTTCGCCAGGTAGGGTTTGGATTCATCGAGCCAGGCGGTTCCGGCAATGTCCAGATGGACCCAGGGCGTATCCTCGGCGAATTCCTTGAGGAAGAGAGCGGCCGTTACGGCGCCTCCCCAGCGGCCCCCGACGTTGGCGATATCGGCAAAGGCGCTCTTGAGGTACTCCTTATAATCGTCTTCGAGCGGCAGGGGCCACATGCGTTCGCCTTCCGCCCGCGACGCCGCGAGCAGGCGATCGCGCATGCCGTC
>JADGNS010000609.1 GCA_017883355.1 Candidatus Solibacter sp. | reverse complement strand
TCACCAACATCGGCTACCGTCCCACCTTCGGCGCGAGCGACGAGCTCTCCATCGAAACGTTCCTGCTGGACCCGCTAACGGGCGCGGCGCCGGAGCGCATCCGCGTGGAGTTTCTCTGGCGCGTCCGCGAGGAGCGCAAGTTCGAAACTCCGGAGGCGCTGCGCGAGCAGATTCTCAAGGACGTACGCACGTCGCAAGCCTACTTCCGGCGCGCCAAAGCGTGGATGGGACCGGCATGCATTTCCTGCTGAGCGGGTTCAAAATTGTCCTGATCGATCTGCTTCTGGCGGGGGACAACGCGCTGGTCATCGCGCTCGCGGTGCGCTCCCTGCCGCCTCGCGAACGCCGCATCGGTATCATCGGCGGCGCCGGCGCCGCGGTAGTGTTGCGCGTGGCCCTGACCGCCATGGCCGCTCGCCTGCTGACCATTGAGTATCTGCAGATCGCCGGCGGGATGTTGATCCTGTGGATCGCGCTCAAGGTGCTGATCGACGCCAGCACGCCCCCGGATGCCGCGCCCGCGCCCAAACGCTTCTGGCAAGCCATCTGGTACATCGTGGTGGCCGACCTCACCATGTCGACGGACAACGTGCTGGCCATCGCCGGCGCCTCTAAGGGCAACTTCTGGCTGATCGCCTTCGGCCTCGCCGTGAGCATTCCCTTCGTCGTACTCTCCAGCACTCTGCTGTCGAAATTGATGGATCGCTTCCCGGTGCTGATCTATCTCGGTGCGGGTATTCTGGGGCAGGTGGCCGGCGATCTGATTCTCACCGACGCCTTCGTGAAGCGTGTCTGGCACCCGGGCGATATGGTCCGCTATGCGGTGGAGGCGGCACTGGTGATCGCCGTGATCGTGGTCGGCAGAATCGTCTGCCGCGCCAAGGCGGCATAAGCCTCCGCCTTGTGCAAGGTGGGGCATGCTTTAGCTTGCCATCCGAGCGAAGCTCGGACCCTCACTACCTCAGCCCACCCTGCGTCTTCTTGGGAAGTTTGCCGAACACCATGTCGTACGCCTGACGCAGCAGGCGCTTCAACTCGGGCCTCGGGATGGCATCTTCGGTCTCCAGCGTCACCCACTGCGCACGCGCCAGATACGGTGCCGGAATTACCCCCGCGCGCTCGCAGAGCTCCGCGAAATCCTCGGGCGAGCATTTGAACGAAAGCCAGTGATCCGCGGCCTCCAACTCCGCCATGGCGTACATCTTGCCGCCGATCTTGAATACCAGGTTCGCGCCCCACTGCACCGTCTCGGTGGTGTGGGGCAGCGCCATGCAATAACGGCGTACCCAATCCACATCCATCGCGCGCCTAGACCTCCAGCTTCCACGGCGAACGATACTTGGCTTTCAAAAACGGCTTGATATCGCGCTGCTTCACGGTGAACGCCTTGTCGTCCCAATCCAGCGTCACGCCGTGGCGCAGCGACAGATTGGCCAGCACGCAGGTGGCGGTGGTGCGCACGCAGGTCTCGATATCGGCGATCGGTTTCTCGCGGGATTTGATGCAATCCAGCCAGTTGTTCCAGTGCGGCACGTTCATGTCCGCCATGGCCTTATTGGTCTCCGCCACCGACGGCGTATTCTTGTCGTTGGGATAGATCCAGTATCCGCCGCGGTTGACCATCAGCGTCGCCTTGGTGCCGTGGAACGACGTGCCGTACGCGTTGTCGTACATGGGGAACGGATTGGCGGTGCGGCTCTCGTAGGACGCCACAAACGCCGGGTAGCGGTACGTCACCATCATCGTGTCCGGCGTCTCCACGTTGTCGTTGACGTAGAACTTGCCGCCCTGCGCGGCGATGGAGGTGGGCATGACTTCGTCGTAAGCGAACTGCACGATGTCCATCAGGTGCACGCCCCAATCCGTCATCGCGCCACCCGCGTAATCCCAGAAATAGCGGAAGGTGGACCAGCGGTCCTCGGCCACCCCCCAACGATTGGCGTTGAACGCGTGCTTGGGCGCCGGGCCCAGCCACAGATCCCAATCCAGTCCCTTGGGCGGATCGCCGTCCGGCGGATTGCCCCAGCCTTCCTTCTTCGTAGTGCCCGCCTGAAAGGTGCGGCAGAAGGTCATCTCGCCCAGTTCGCCGCTTTTCACAATCTCGCGCGCCTTCTGGAAGAACTTGCCCGATCGCTGCATGGTGCCCGCCTGCACCACGCGTTTATACTTGCGTGCGGCTTCCACCATCTTCGGCCCCTCTTCGATATAAACGAACGAGGGCTTCTCGACGTAGACGTCCTTCCCCGCCTTGCACGCTTCCACCGCCATATAAGGATGCCAGTGGTCGGGCGTGGAGATGCACACCGCGTCGATCGATTTATCGGCCAGGATCTCGCGGAAATCCTTCACCGCCTTGACGCCCTCGAAGCCGAGCCGCTTGGCCTGCGCCTGCGCGCGTTCCAGCGTGGGCTGGTAGACGTCGCAAACGGCGGTGATCTGGAAGCCCGGAACCTTGGCGGCGTACCCGATATTTCCGGAGCCCATCTGCCCCACACCGATGAAGCCGATATTGACCTTGTCGTTGGCGCCCATGACGTCGCCCGTAAAGAAGGAGGAAGTGAGGGCGGCGGCGCCCGCTGCCTTCAGAAAGTCCCTGCGTCCCGTGGATGCTTGTGCCATGCCCCTAGTTGTATCAGGTTTTTCGGAGTCGGATCGGATGGCCCACGCGTTGCCTCCCCCACCGGCCCTTGACTTTGCGGCAGCCATCTGTTTTGGTGAATGTGCCATATAGTTCGACTCGTGAATTTATGAAACACCCACTGGAGATATTCCCTCTGCTCTCGCTCACCTTGGTTTTCTGCGTCGCTCTCGCCGCGGAGCCGCAGCAGGGGGCCGCACCTCCCGCCCAGCCTGTGGCCGGGACTCGCGCCGGCAACTCCGGCGCGTTCGCCACCAGGCGCTATCGCAATCTGTTTCTGGAAGCCGGTCATTCCCCAAAAGAGATTTCCCGGAAGATCGACGCTGCTTTCCAGCAGTTGTTCCATGGCGACCCGGCAACGCAAACCGTGTATTACCCCACCGGCCGGAATGCCAACGGACCGCTGGCCTATCTGACCGACGTCAACAACAAGGACGTGCGTTCGGAAGGCATGTCGTACGGCATGATGATCGCGGTTCAACTCGACAGGAAAGCCGAGTTCGATGCCCTCTGGAACTGGTCTAAGACCTTCATGTACCAGGCCTCACCCACCCATCCGGCCTTCGGTTTTTTCTCCTGGTCGATGAAAACCGATGGCACGCCGAACAGTGAATCCCCGGCGCCGGATGGGGAGGAGTATTGGGCCATGGCCCTGTATTTCGCTTCCGGACGCTGGGGCAATGGTACCGGCATCTATAATTACCATGCCGAAGCCGACCGGCTCCTGGACAGCATGAAAAACCGCGGCGTCATCGCCGGCCAGACCGCCAGAGGACCCGAGACCGACGGGCCGGAATTCAACGCCGAACACAAAATGGTGCGCTTCACCCCCAATAATCTCCGGCCCGATCACACCGACCCTTCCTACCACCTGCCGGCGTTCTATGAGCTGTGGGCGCGCTGGGGCCCGGCCGCCGACCGGCGCTTCTGGGCGGAAGCGGCTACGGTGAGCCGCGACTTCCTCAACAAGATCGCGCATCCCACCACCGGCCTCGTTCCGAACTACGCGAACTACGACGCCACGCCGGTTAGCCGAAACGGCAATTTCGGACCCGATGCCTGGCGCACCGCGGCAAACTGGTCCGTGGATTGGTCCTGGTGGGCCGCCGATCCCCGGGAACGGCAATTGAGTGACCGCATCCAGGCTTTCTTCGAGTCCAAGGGCATGGACACCTATGGAAACCAATTCACGCTGGATGGCAACCAGGTGGGCAATTCCCACTCCACCGCATTGGTCGCCACCAACGCCGTGGCCAGTCTGGCCGCCACCGAACCGCGCGCCGCGAAGTTCGTCGAGGCCCTGTGGAATGCCCAGATCCCATCGGGGCAATACCGATACTACGATGGCATGTGGTATCTGATGGGCCTGCTCCACTGTAGTGGCGAGTTCCGAATCTGGCCCCCAAAATAGGGTCGCCTGCGACGATTGTTGTGGGGCGGGCGCCCTCGCCCGCGCCGGACCCCCTATACCATTGAGTCAGTTCTCGGTATGGTTAAAACCGAGACTCGGCCACCCGATCGAGAGTGCCAGCGACCCCCGGCGTCGCACCCAACGCCTGACCAGGACCAGCACCTCGATCGGGACTCGTGTGGCACGTCCCGTGGGGAGTTTGTGCCGAACCTCGCAAGGGGATCGAGTGCCAGTA
>JADGNS010000608.1 GCA_017883355.1 Candidatus Solibacter sp. | reverse complement strand
TTCGCACACGCGATGAGCAGTACCAGCGCCGCTGCCGCCATTACCAGCAACAGGGCCGGCCGCACATTCTCCAGTTGCCGCACATCGTTGAGCCGCGTGACCTTGACGCCCCAGCCGTCATTTTCCGCCGGATACGCCTTCGTCAACCGCGCCGCGATGGTGTCCATCTCCGCCTGCGCGCGCTCCATCGAAACGCCGGCTTTCAACCGCGCCACCACGTCGAGGGAATGCGACTCCCTGGCCCGCTCCTGCTCCACCGGCAGGTTCAGGGACATCCAGATCACCGGCCGGAAAGCCGCCGAGCCCATCGGCGGAAACTCGAATCCGCGCGGCATCACGCCGGCGATGGTGAAGGCCTCGCCATCCACGGAGATCTGCCGGCCGACCACGCCAACGTCCCCACCGAACCGCTGCCGCCACCACGCGTAGCCGATCAACGCCTGCCGCGGCCCCGCGCCCCGGTCCGCCCCAGCTTCGATCCAGCGCCCCACCAGCGGCCGGGCGCCCAGCACCTCGAACAGGTTGGCCGAAACCCGGTGCCCGATTACCTCCTCGGCCTCCCCGCTTCCCGCCACATTCACCTGATGGGCGTAGCGGTGTACCCCGAAGTCCTCCACCGCGCTGCTCTGCGCCTTCCAATCCGCCAGGTTCGCATAGGATGTGCCTCCCATGAACTTGCGGCCGCTCAACTGCTGCATGCTGATATCCACCAGCCGCCCCGCGTGGACATACTGCACGCTCGCGAGCCACACTCCGTGGAGCACGCTGAAGATCGCCGTGTTGGCGCCGATCCCCAGCCCGAGCGTCAGCACCGCGACCGCCGTAAACCCCGGCGCGCGCCGCATGCTCCGCATGGCATACCGCGCATCCTGCGCGAGTTCTTCCAGCAGCCTCATATCCATATACACGAGGCGAAGGCGCAATCCGTTTATTGGAAATTTCCGCACGGACCGACGATTCTTGCGGTGCACTCCGACGCAACACTGTAGCGTAGCCCTCCGGGCCGGGTGCCCCCTGGGCGGCCCCCATTCCTGGGGGCATGTCTTCCTCCGCGTCCGCGTCGCAGCCTACCGCAGCGACGCGCCCGTACGCGACAACGCTTGCCCCACTGGAGAACGTGCGGCCGCGATTGCCCGCTCAAACCCGGGCAGCGAGCGCTCGATGGCATCCCGCGTAATCGTCAGCGAGAGGCGCATGTAGCCGCCGCGCCCGAATCCCGTACCGGGGACCGCCAGAATGCCTTCCTGCTGCAGCAGGCCGATGAATTCGATGTCGTCGGGGATCGGCGTCTTGGGAAAGACGTAAAACGCGCCCTGCGGCCGCGGCGCGTCGTAGCCCATGGATTCCAGGGCGTCGCAGAGCAAGTCGCGCCTCGCCTGGTAATGCGCCACGTCCACCGTGACCTCCGGAACGGCGTCCACCACCCACTGCCAGATCGCCGGGGCATTGATATACCCCAGAATACGGTTGGCCACCGTGCAAGCGCCGCGTAGTTGGGCGATCCCGGGCAGGTGCGGCGGCAGCGCCAGATACCCGATGCGCTCCCCGGGAATCGCCATGGCTTTGGACCAGCTCCACGCAATCACCGCGCGGTCGAAAATGCGCACCGCTTCGGGCGTCACCGCTCCGTCGAAAGTCAGCGGCCGGTAAGGCTCGTCGCAGATCACCAGAACCGGGTCCGGGAGCACGCGGTTGACTTCGCCCAGCACCTTTTCGCTGTAAATGACGCCGGTCGGGTTGTTGGGCGAATTGAGGATCAGCGCACGGGTGCGCGGAGTGACCGCTCTGGCGATACGCGCCGGGTCGGGCTGAAACTGCTCGTCGGTCTCCACCGTCACCACGCGGCCGCCGTGGTTCTCGATGTAGAAGCGATACTCCGGGAAGTAAGGCGTGAGAATGATCACCTCGTCGCCGGGATCGAGGATGGCTTTGAGGATGGTGTTGATGGCTCCGGCGGCCCCGGTGGTCATCAGGATGTCGTCGCCCGTGAACGGGATGCCGGAGCGCTCGGCCAGCCGCCGCGCCATGGTGGCGCGCACCTCGGGAAAGCCCGCGTTGGGCATGTAGGCGTGGCTGCGCGGGCGATTCTCCGCGGCAATGCGCCGCAGCGCCGCCATCACCGCCGCCGGCGGCTCCAGGTCCGGATTGCCGATGGAATAATCGAAGACATTTTCGGCGCCGCGCTCCCGGCGCAGTTGCAGGCCGATCTCAAACATGCGCCGGATCCAGGAGGAGTGCTCCATTTGCCGGGCGAGCGTGCGGGAAATTTGCATACACCGTTCCGATCCCTACCCTGATAATAACCCCACTTGTGGGTGGTGTACAAGATCTTTGAACACGTTTTGACGATGGCGGCTATAATCGTTGCTTCCATGTCACCGACTATTGTGCGGCCTGAGCACTCGCACTTCCGCTGGACTGTGTGCGCGCTCCTCTTCTTTGCCACCACCATCAGCTACGTGGACCGGCAAGTCTTGAGCATGCTGGCCAAGACGCTGGAGCACGATGTCGGCTGGACTGCCCTGGAGTACGGCAAGATTACCACCGCGTTTTCCCTGGCCTACGGAGTCGGGTTGCTGGGAGCGGGCCGCCTGCTCGACAAGTTCGGCTCGCGGACCGGGTTTGCCATTGCGGTCGGGTTATGGAGCGCGGCGGCCATGATGCATGCCGCGGCTACCTCGGCGTTCACCTTCGGCGTCATGCGCACGCTGCTGGGGTTCGGCGAAGCGGCCAACTTTCCGGCCTGCATCAAGACCGTCGCCGAATGGTTTCCCAAGCGGCAGCGCGCCATGGCCACCGGCATTTTCAATTCCGGCGCCAATATCGGCGCCGTGGCCACCATACTTCTGGTGCCGTGGATGGCCGCGAAATTCGGCTGGCAATCGGCGTTCCTGGGCACCGGCGCCCTCGGAATCATCTGGCTGGCGGCATGGCTCATCCTCTACCGCCAGCCCGAGGTTCACCCCAAGGTATCGGTGGAGGAACTGGCGCTGATTCGCAGCGATCCTCCGGAGTCCATCGTACCCGTCCCATGGCTGCGCGTTTTTCCCAAGAGGGAGACCTGGGCCTACGCCTTCGGCAAGTTCTTCTCCGACCCTGTCTGGACGTTCTTCCTTTTCTGGCTGCCCAAGTACCTCCAGGACACCTATCATCTCTCGTTGATGGAAATCCGCATCCCCTCGTTGATTGTGTACAACGCATCCACCATCGGCAGCGTGTACGGCGGTTGGCTGTCGGGAAGCCTGATCAATCGCGGATGGACCATCAATGCGGCGCGCAAGACGGCCATGCTGATTTGCGCCTTGTGCGTGTTGCCGGTGTTCTACGTGCCTTACGCCACCAGCATGTGGACCGTGGTCGGCATCATCAGCCTGGCGATGGCCGCGCACCAGGGGTGGTCGGCCAATCTCTTCACCACCACGTCGGACATGTTTCCCAAGGTGGCTGTGGGCAGCGTGGTGGGCATCGGGGCTGCCCTCGGCCAGGTGGGTAACGCGCTGATGCTGTATCTGGCGGGCTGGATCGTGACGGTGAAGGGCGAGAAGGGCGGCTACTTCATTCTGTTCACGATTTGCGGTTCGGCCTACCTGATAGCGCTGGGGATTCTTCACTTGTTCTCGCCCCGGCTCGAACAGGCGAAACTGGATTGACGTTGTGACGGGCCGCTGGCGCACCCTGGGCGCGCTCCTGGTGCTGCTCGTGCTGACGGCGGGCTTCTACTGGAAGCTCACCATCTCGCGGGAGTGGACCTTCCTGGAGGGTCCGGATCTGGCCAACGTGGTGCGCCCCTGGCTGGATTTCGAGGCGCGCGAGTTTCACGCCGGGCGCTTTCCCTTGTGGGATCCCTACGAGTGGGCGGGCCATACCCTGATCGGCCAGGTGCAGCCCGGCATCACCAATCCCCTGAACTGGATTCTCTTCGCCATGCCGCTCCGTGACGGGCACATTCCCGTCACCACGCTCCACTGGTATTGGGTGCTGATTCACTGGCTGGGCGCGGTGTTCTGCTACGCGCTGTGCCGCGATCTCGAGGCCGGCTACGCCGCCTCGCTGCTTGGCGCTTCCATCTTCGCGCTGGCCGGATTCCTGGGACACACCGACTGGCCGCAGATCCTCATGAGTTCCCTCTGGATACCCCTGGTGCTCCTGTTCTTCGCGCGGGTAGCGCGCGGCTACAAGCCGGCCGGCAGCGCCGCGCTGTGCGGCGCCGCTCTCGGCATGGCCTTCCTCAGCGGGCACCATGTCGTGCCGACTTTCACCGCCGTGCTGGTGGGCGCCATGTGGC
>JADGNS010000607.1 GCA_017883355.1 Candidatus Solibacter sp. | reverse complement strand
CGGTGACGGCACGATCCACAGGTACACCCTGTGGCTCAGGTAGGAATCCTCGTCTGAATCGGGTACGATCACTTCCTTTTCCGGCTTCCAGTCGCCCATGTCGAACGTGTTGGAAACAACCCGCGTGCCTGGCTTCAAGTCATGAAGCAGCTTGGGACGCAGCTTCAGATTGATGTGCGGCAACAGGAACAGGGTCACCACCGTGGCCTCGTGAATGTCGGCTTCGAACAGGTCGTTCTCTTCGAACCGGACCTGTTTCTCGACCCCGGCCTTCTTGGCGTTTTCTTTCGCCTCGCCGATGCGCACGGGGTTAATGTCGATACCGACGCCGCGCGCCCCCAGGTTCTTGGCGGCGGTAATGACGATGCGGCCGTCACCGCAGCCGAGGTCGTACACGACGTCGGTCTTCTTCACATCGGCCAGTTTCAGCATCGTCTGAACTGCCGCGTCGGTAGTGGGCACATACGGTACATCCGGCTGGCGCCGGGGCGCAGCGGATTGGGCCGCAACCGTGGCGACGGAGAGCACGGCAACCACGGAGTAAGAGATCAGGAGCGACTTCCGGAGTAGCATCGAATCACCTCTGGCTTTTGAGCGTACCGCAACTCGCTCCGCGATGCATCCGGTAGGACAGACCATCGCCTTTCGTGGTCTGTCAACTCAATTCGTCCCGCGTCCGCCTATTGATCTTTCTTGGCGCCCGGCGCCTTAGTATCTTTTACCTTACGGCCGGAATCTTTGTCTTCCATCATACGGTCCGCGCTATCCCCGGTACGGGAGTGGCGAGCCTCGATCCGCGCCTGACGGGCCGCCGCGCGATCCTTCGCGCGTTCCCATGCAATCGCCTGTTGCATGTCCTGGCTCATGCCGGAGCGTTTGGCCTGAGTAGTCTTCGCAGGCGATGGTTTTTCCTCCTGAGCATATGCGAGCGGTGAAAGAAGCAGTATGGCGCCAATGGTTCCGGTCAACAGTTTGGTGTTCATCGGACACCTCCTGAGGTATCCATGTGCACCCACCCTGCCGAAGTGATCTAAAGCACTACCGGGTCGCGCGACACTGACCCTAACCCTGACGCGCATTATTCATGCGGACTCTTGTGGTGGGCGGTGCGCTCTCTCTGACCCGGGCGTATTCCGTGTCGTGCCCGGTCCACATCGCCGCCAGCTTTTGCACCCGGCCGGGTTGCGCGGCTGCCAGGTCATGTTGTTCGCACCGGTCCTTACTCAGATCGTATAACTCCCAAGGCCCGTTGGCGCCGGTCGCGATCAGCTTCCAATCGCCCACGCGGATTGCCCGGTTATCGTTGTGATTGAAATACAAAAATTCGCGAGGAGCCGCGCCATCCTTGCGAAGCGCGGGCGCAAAGCTCCTGCCGGCGAGCGGCGGACCGCCCTCCGATGCCGCGCTCCCGCCCGCCAGATCGACCACCGTGGGAAGAACATCGACGAAGTGGCACTGGTCGTGACGCAGCTTGTTGGCGTCCTTCATCCCGTTCGGCCAGTGCACAATCATCGGCGACGCGATGCCACCCTCGTTCACCCAGCTCTTGTGCAGGCGGAAGGGAGCGTTCGAGCAAGTGGCCCACCCGGGCCCCAATCCCAGAAACGACCGCGCCGAACCGGGCGGCACAGTCCGGTCGTGCCCATCGCCGCGTATCAACTGCTCGGAGCTCGCGCCGTTATCCGAGAGGAACAGGATCACGGTATCGCGCTCGGCGCCCATAGCTGCAAGCTGCCGGACGACTTTACCGATCTCCAGGTCCATGCGCGTAATCATGGCCGCGTGGATTGCCATCTTGGTACGCTGGAACGCCTTCTGCTCCGCGGTCAGCGAGCTCCACGCCACGGCGCGCGCCACTTCGCCCGGCCCGGTCTTGGCGAAGAGTTCCTCATCCGGCGTATTCCATCGCGTCCACATCCCGGGTTCACGCGGCGCGAGCGGACAGTTCACCAGCCCCATGCGGCGCATGCGCGGCAGCTTACGCTCCCTGGCCACGTCCCAGCCTTCGGCGAACCTGTCCCGGTACCGCTCGATATCCTCCGCCGGCGCGTGCAGCGGAAAGTGCGGAGAATGCGGCGCCAGATAGAGGAAGAAGGGATCCTCGGCGTGATCCCGCGCATGCTCCTGGAGAAAGCCTACGGCGTAATCGGCGATGGCCGTCGTACTGTAGTAACCGTCGCCCGGTTTGGGAAGCGGCTGGCCGTCGAGAGCGTGGCGGTTCTGCGTGAAGTAACGGTCCTCGTCCAGCATGGTGTAGGAGTGGTCGAAACCCACGCCGCCCGCGCCGGTGGCGAACCGCATGTGCCACTTGCCCGAATGATACGTGCGGTAGCCCAGCGGCTTGAGGTAGTCCGGGATGAATCTCGTGTAGGCGGGGACGTTGCCGGGAGTCATGATATCGCTCGCCGTCTGCTGCGCGTAGTAGCCCGTAAGCAGGCAGCTTCGCGAAGGCCCGCAGCGCGCCGTGGAGTACCCTTGCGTAAACCGGACACCGCCTGCCGCGAGGCGGTCCAGATTCGGCGTGTCGACGTCGCCTCCATAACAGCGCGCGTCGGAAAAGCCCATGTCATCCGCCAGAATCACTAGGAAATTCGGCTTCCTGGCCGGGGCCGCGCCCGCCCCCAGCGCCGCAGCGGCCGCGGCGCCGCCCGCCAATCGCAGGAAACTCCTTCTATCGACCATCCACCGGCTCCTTGTACGTAGACTCCCAATCCCCCCACGGACTCTTTGTGCGGCCCACCGGCACATTCACCTCGCGATAGTGGGCCACGCCGGCGCGCTTCACGTATTCGCCAGCCGGCAGAAAATCGTCCTTGCGCTCCTTCAGCATCGCATGCAAATCGCGGTCCAGGCGCGATTGCGCACTCCGCTGCCCCGCTTGCCCGCACAGATTGTGCATCTGGTAGGGATCTCGCCGGTTATCGTAGAGCAGCCACGGTCCGTGAATCGAACGGACGTACGTGTACCGGTCCGTGCGCAGGCCGCGGTATTCGGCGAACCCGAACCGCCGTGCTTCGGTGATCGGTACCGGCAGGCTGAGCAGCGCCCCGCGGCCGTTGGAGCGGTCGTGGCCTGCCGCCGCCGCGGAAAAATCCGTGCCTTCGACGCCACCCGGAATCGCCAGGCCGCAGAGAGCCAGCAGCGTGGGCAGAATGTCCGGCGAATTCAGCGGCGCCCCTACCCGGCTGCCCTTCTTCCCGAACCGCCGCGGATAGCGCAGCAGAAATGGCACGCGCACCGATTCGTCCCACGGGTAGAGCTTGGTGGTGAGCCCCTGCGACCGCATCATGTCGCCGTGATCGGAAGTAAACACCACGATGGTATTTTCCGCCGTCCCGGTGCTTTCGAGCGCACCCAGCAGCCGGGCCAGGCAGTCATCCAGCGCCGCCATGTGGGCATAATACCCGCGCAGAGTCTGGATGGCCTCCGCGCGATGCTCCGGCGGCACGTTGGGCCGCAATTGGATATCCTGCCGCTCGTACAGCGCCTGATACTTCGCCGGAGCGGTCGCGTAGGGAAAGTGCGGCGGGCCGAGCGAGAGCACCAGGGAGTAAGCGTCTCGCGCCTTCGCCTGCCGCTCGATAAAGGCGCACGCGTCTTCGGTCTGCGCCAGCGCGTCATAGCCGGGCCAATAGCGCGGCGTCGGGTCGTCGCCCTGATAGTAGAGCGAGTGGTTGTACTCGTGCGTGCACTCGCACGCTTTCCAGTATTCAAAACCGAACCGCTTTTCGGGCGGGATGTAGGCGAGGCGGCGACCGTACTGCCCGTCGGGACTGCCGTAGACATGCCACTTGCCGATGTACCCGGTCCGATAGCCCCCGCGCGCGAACGCCTCTCCCCAGGTGAGGCCCTTCGGCTTCAATTCCACGTCGTTGATGAAGACGCCGTTGGTGAGCGGATACTGCCCCGTCAACAGGCTGGCGCGATACGGGCAGCACACCGGCGTGCCGGAGACGGCGTTCTGGAAATTGACGCTGTCCCCTGCCAGCCGGTCTAGCGCCGGAGTGTGCACATTCGGGTCGCCATTGTATCCGGTGGCCTGGGCGCGCCATTCATCGGCCAGAATGAAGAGCACGTTCGGCCGGTCGGGCGGGCTGCCCAAGAGGGCGGGAGATCCCGCGGCCTGTAGCGCCCCAACGCGGAGAAACTGCCGCCGGCTGGTCACCAGCGCGTCGTCCATCTTTTCCGCCTCCCGAACCCGAACAGTGTATCCCAGATTGCCGCCCTTCATGAGCGTCGGGGTGGCCGCCCGTGGTGCGCGACACAGGAACGAGAGGTCTTGAGCAT
>JADGNS010000606.1 GCA_017883355.1 Candidatus Solibacter sp. | reverse complement strand
GTGATGTAGGCTTCGAACCCGGCCTTGTAGCCGAACAGTTCGTCGTTGTAAGTCTCGTACGGGCCAATGGTGATGTCGAGCGGCGCGTCCAGGTCCATCCAGGCGACGTCGCTCGCGTAGTAATCGTTGGAGAGGAAGGCTTCGGCGCGCAGCGTCAGGAATTTCTTCAACGACGCGTTATCGGTGAGCGCCGCGGCTTCCCGCAGGAGGCCCGCCGCTTTCCCCAGATCGGCCGCGTACTCCTTGCTGTACGGGACCAGCGTCAGTTGTTTGGCGGCATTGCGCCGGACCACGGTGAAGAATCCGATGGCCTGTTCGCGCGCCGGCGCGGAGAGGGTTTTGACCCAGGCTTCGAACTCCTCGCGGGTCATGTCGGGTGGATAGAAATTGGCTCCCTGCGGCTTGCGCGCGGGCACGCCGGGGACGAAGGCGGTGTGGTCGTCGAGATCGCTCCACGGGCCTTTGTTCAGCCAGAAATAGTGCAGGCGCGCCTTGCCCAGCGGTGTGGTGTCCTGGAGCAGTTTGGCGTACAGGTCGCGATTCCCGCTCCAGAGTTGATCGAGGAACAAGTGATTCAGCACGCGCGCGGCTTCCACGAGTTTGGGCAGCGCCTTGCGGTCTCCGGCGGAGAGCGCGGCGGCATCGTACTTCAGGGTGACGGGCGCGAAACGCGCGCTCATCTGTTTCAATTGGTTCAGATCGGGCATAACGGCGGCAGCGGCCAACAGCACGAGGAGGTGCTTCATTTATTGAGGTTCGCACAAATACCGCTCCCTGACGGTCGCGGCTCTGATTGGAGGCGCGACGCGCCAATCGGAGCCGCGACCGGGGTACCCTTTGGGTCGGGAGCGGTTTGTTGTTACTTCCCTGCATGGCGCAACGCGATTCCCAATTCGCGGAGCGCCTTATCGGGCACGGCGGCGGGGGCGTCCGACATCAGGTCGGTACCGCGCGCGGTTTTCGGGAACGGAATCACTTCGCGGATCGAGGTCTCGCCGGCCAGGATCATCACCAGGCGGTCCAACCCGAGCGCGATCCCGCCGTGCGGCGGCGCGCCGTATTCCAGTGCGTCCAGCAGGTAGCCGAAGCGGCGCCGCGCCTCGTCATCGCTGAACCCGACCGCCGCGAACACCTTGGCCTGCACGTCGCGCCGATGAATACGGATGGAGCCGGAGCCGAGTTCCGTGCCGTTCAACACCAGGTCGTAGGACTTGGCGCGGCAGCGCGCCGGATCGCTGGTCAACAGATCGAGATCCTCGTCGTGGACCGAGGTGAAGGGATGGTGCGCCGCCACCCAGCGGTTGTCCTCATCGTTCCACTCGAACATCGGGAAGTCGACTACCCACAGGAACTGGAAATTCTTCGGGTCGAGCAGCTTGTGGCGGTCGTTGAACTTGTTGGCGCAGTGCAGGCGCAACTGCCCGCACGCCTGATACACGGTCTCCGCCGGACGATGCCCCTTGGGTTCGCCGGCCCACGCGGCCAGCACCAGCAGGCTGTCTTCCTTTGCGCCGCAGCGCTCGCGCACCTGGGCCATCTGCGCGGGATAATCGCGCTCCAGGCGCTTGGGGTCGTCGTACACGCGCAGGCCGCGCTCCTGACCGAAAGCTTTGAACTCGTCGCGCTCTTTACGGCTGGGCGTGCCGCAAGCCGGGATGTGGATGGCCACTAGCGGCAGGCCCGCATTGGCCAGTTCCCCCAACAGGTCGTGCACCGGGTGCATCGGCGGGATGCGCATGTCGGGTTTGTCGATGCCGTAATTCTCGATGGCCTGCGCGTAGGTGATGCACGGGAAGGGCGCGGTGACTTCGTAGCCCGCCACTTTGCAGACTTCCTGTACCATGGGCTCGACCACGGCGAAGATCTGCGGCTGCTGCGGGTAGCTCATCTCGATATCGATCTGGGTGAACTCCGGCTGGCGGTCGGCCCGCAGGTCCTCATCGCGGAAGCAGCGAACAATCTGAAAATATTTTTCGAACCCGGCGATCATCAGCAGTTGCTTGAAGATCTGCGGCGATTGCGGCAGCGCATAGAACGTGCCGGGCTGGACGCGGCTGGGCACCAGGTAATCGCGCGCGCCTTCGGGCGTGGAGCGCGTCATGAACGGCGTCTCGATTTCCATGAAGCCCGCGCTGGTGAGCTGCTGGCGCACGGCGAACGCGATCTTCGAGCGCAAGATGATGTTGCGCTGCATCTGCGGTCGGCGCAGGTCCACGTAGCGGTACTTCAGGCGTACGTCTTCGGCCACCTCGACGTGCTCTTCCATGGGGAAGGGCGGGGTCTTGGATTCGTTGAGGATCCAGATCTTCGACGCCACCACCTCCACTTCACCGGTGGGCATGTTGGGGTTGACCGTTTCCTTGGAGCGGAGAGCCACCACGCCCTCGACGGCGATGACGTACTCCGCGCGCACCTCTTCGGCGCGCTGGTGAATCACGGGGTCCACATCCTCATGGAAGATGGCCTGCGTGTGACCGGTGCGGTCGCGCATATCGATGAAGATCACCGCGCCGTGATCGCGGCGCCGGTGCGCCCATCCCATTAAGAGGACCGTTTGGCCGGCGTTTGAGGCGCGCAGATCCCCGCACATGTGCGTGCGGCGGAGGTCGCCCAGAAAATCCAATACTACAGAGGTTTCCATATGGATGTTTTCAGTATCAGGCCGCGGCGAGCTGCGCGGCAATTTCGTCTTGGGTCAGATTCAGTTGCTCGCCCGTGGACATATTCTTGAGCGCGTATCGCCCGGCGGCCATTTCATTGTCGCCGACGATCAGGGTGTAGCGCGCCGCCAGTTTGTTGGCCAGTTCCATGGCGCGTTTCAGTTTGCCCTCGGCGAGTTCCACCGCGAGGCCGGCGCGGCGGAAATCGCGCGCCATGAGGGCGGCGTGACGCAGGGCAGGTTCACCCAGCGGCGCGATGAAGAGATCCAGCGGGATCGGGACCTGATCGCTTTCGACACTCATGACCAGGCGGTCTTCGCCGATGGAGAAGCCGATTCCCGGCGAGTGAATTTTGGAGCCCAGCGACTCGGCCAGCCCGTCATAGCGGCCGCCGCCCAATACGGAGTTCTGCGCGCCGAGCGAGCCATGCACCACTTCGAATGTGGTGCGCATGTAGTAATCCAGGCCGCGCACCATGCGCGGGCGCACTTCGTACGCAATGCCGCGGTCGTTGAGAAACTGCTTGACGGCATCGAAATGTACCCGGCAGGTTTCGCAGAGCGAATCCAGAATGGAGGGCAGCGCGTCGATGACCGGCTGGTCGGCCTCCACCTTGCAATCCAGCACGCGCAGCGGATTGGTCTCGGCGCGCCGCTGGCAATCGCCGCACATGTTGGGCGCTTTGTCCTTCAGTTCCTGGCGCAGCTTCTCGACGTACTGCGGACGGCAATTGTGATCGCCGACCGAATTGAGGAGCAGCTTGAAGCCGGGGAGGCCGGCGCCCTGGAGGATCTCGACGACGAGCTCGATGACTTCGGCATCGACCAGCGGCGATTCCGACCCGATAGCTTCCGCCCCGATCTGGAAGAACTGGCGGTAGCGGCCCTTCTGCGGCCGCTCGCGGCGGAACATGGGGCCAAGGTAGTACAATTTCTGCACGCCGGGGCGCTGATCGATCCGGTGCTCGATGTAGGCGCGGATGACCGAGGCGGTATTTTCCGGCCGCAGCGTGAGCGAAGTGCCGTGGTCGTCGAAGGTGTACATCTCCTTGGTGACGATATCGGTGTCGGCGCCGACGCCGCGGGCGAACAACTGCGTCTCTTCCAGGATGGGGGTGCGGATTTCGTGGTAGTTATAGGCGCGAAAAATGGCGCGCGCCACCGCTTCCACCCGGTTCCAAACATCGGTGGATGGAGGCAGTAAATCTCTGGTTCCTTTGACGGCTTTAATCAAAATAGTGTGGGAAACTCCATGCTAACAGAAATTGTGGGGCGGACCCCCAGGTCCGCGCAGGTCCCCCTGGACCCGCGTTTCGCCAACGCCCGCCGCGTTACATCTTGCTCGCCAGGACGTTGATCAATTCCTGCACTGAGGCTGCGCTTTTGTGCAACTTCGCGGTTTCGTCTGCGGTGAGCTTGATCTCGTAGATCTTCTCGATGCCGGCCGCGCCCAATTTCACGGGCACGCCTACGAACAGGCCGTTGATGCCATACTCGCCTTCCAGATAGGCTGCGCAGGGCAGGACTTTCTTCTTGTCCTTGAGAATGGACTCGGCCATTTCCACCGCCGCGGCGGAGGGGGCATAATACGCGCTGCCGGTCTTGAGGTACTTGACGATCTCGGCGCCG
>JADGNS010000605.1 GCA_017883355.1 Candidatus Solibacter sp. | reverse complement strand
TAGATCATGAACGGATTGATGTAGCTCCACACCTCGGCCAGGTTGGGCACGTCGCGCACCCGGCGATCCAGATACGGCGCGGGCGGAATCGGCAGACCGGTGCGCACTTTGCGGCTGCGCCGTTTAGACAGGGGCGCGAACGGTTCCACGGCAGCTTCCACCACCGCGGGCGCTTGAGTAAACGTGTGGCTGGCCAGCGTGGCCGCGCGCTCCGCCGGATCCATCAGGCGGTTCATCAGGCTCAGCCCGGTCATGGCGTCCTTGGCGTAGCACACCGCTTCACCGTATGCCGGAGCGATCTTAGTCCGCGTGAATTTTTCGGAGAGCGCCGCGCCGCCCACCAGGATGGGCGCCAGAATCCCCGCCGCCTTCAGGTCGCTCGCCGTGATCACCATCTGCTGCGTGCTCTTCACCAGCAGCCCGGACAGGCCGATGGCGTCGGGGCGGTGCTCCAGGCATGCCTGAATCAACACATCGGGCGGCACCTTGATCCCCAGGTTGACCACTTTGTAGCCATTGTTGGCCAGGATGATCTCCACCAGGTTCTTACCGATATCGTGCACGTCGCCCTTCACCGTGGCCAGAATCACCTTACCGCGCGCCGCCGTGTCCGCCTTTTCCATGAACTGTTCGAGGTGGTTGACCGCCGCCTTCATGGCCTCGGCCGATTGCAGCACCTCGGCCACGATCAGCTCGTTGTTGTTGAACAGCCGGCCCACCTCGCTCATGCCGCCCATCAGCGGTCCGTTGATGATCTCGAGCGGCGTCGCGCCCTCGGCCCGCTTGCGATCCAGGTCCGCCACCAGGCCGTCCTTGGTGCCTTCGATGATGTAGTTGGCCAGCCGCTGATCCAGCGGCAGATCCTCCGCGTGCTGTTTGATGCGCGCCCCGGTCTTGCGGAAATGCTCCGCAATCGCCGCGATATGGAACTGATTGATGGCCGCCTTCTGTTCCGCCGATTGCGCGCGCCAATCTTCCGGCGCGGTGCGCAGCGATTCGTCCTGCGCATCGGCCGGCGGCGTGTTGAACAGCAGGTGCTCGGCCAGGCGGCGCTCTTCTTCGGGCAGCGACGCGAAGCGCTCCAGTTTCTCCGCGTTGACAATCGCCAGATCCAGTCCCGCCTTGGTGCAATGGTAGAGGAACACCGAATTCACCACTTCGCGCGCCGATGCCGGCAGCCCGAAGCTGATGTTGGAAATCCCCAGCACGGTCTTCACGTACGGGATGTTCTCCTTCACCAGCCGTATGCCTTCGATGGTCTCCACGGCGCCGCCGATATAGTTCGCGTCGCCGGTGGCGCAGGGGAACACCAGCGGGTCGATGATCAGGTCCTCCGCCGGAATCCCGTACTTCTCCGTCAGCAACTGCACGCTGCGTTGGGCCACCGCCAGTTTGCGCTCGCGGGTGAAAGCCTGCGCCTGTAGTTTGTCTTCGTCGATCGACCCCACCACCAGCGCCGCGCCGAAGCGCCGGGCGATGGGGCAGAGGCGCTCGAACTTCTCCTCGCCATCCTCCAGGTTGACCGAGTTGATGATGCTCTTCCCCTGACAGTAGGTCAGCGCCAGTTCCACCGCTTTGGGGTCGGTGGTGTCGATCATGATGGGCGCCTTGATCTTGCGGATGAGCTTTTCGTAGAAGGACGGGATGTCCTCCATCTCTTCGCGGTCTGTGCTCTGCAGGCACACGTCGATCACGTGCGCGCCGTTGCGCACCTGGCGCCGCGCGATGTCGGTGGCCTCTTCCCATTTCTCCGCCGCCACCAGGTTCTTGAATAGCCGCGAGCCGATCACATTGGTCCGTTCGCCCACCAGCAGCGGCCGGTTGCTTTCCTCCGCCTCCACCAGTTCGATGCCCGAATAATAAGCGCGATGGCGGCGCCCTGGCAGCGGCCGCGGGTGCTTGCCCTGAATCATCTGCGCGATGGCGCGGATGTGCGCGGGCGTGGTGCCGCAGCATCCGCCCACGAAATTCAGCCAGCCGCGGTCGGCGAACTTCTCCAGTTGCGCCGCCAGCGATTCCGGCGTCTCGCCGAATTTCCCTTCGGAGTTCGGCAGGCCGGCATTCGGATAGCAGGAGATACGGTGCCGCGACATCTCGTCGAGCGTCCGTATGTGGTCGGTCATCAGGTCCGGACCGGTGGCGCAGTTCATGCCCACGCCCAGCAGGTCGTGATTCTCGATGGAAGCGTAGAGCGCGTCGATGGGCTGCCCGCCCAGCATGGTCCCGGTGCGTTCGATGGTCACACTCGCCACCACCGGAATCGCCATTCCGAGATCGCGCTCCAGTTGTTCCACCGCCACCAGTCCCGCTTTGAGGCTGCCCGTATCGAAGCAGGTCTCGATCAGCAGATAGTCGGCCCCGCCTTCCACTAGTCCCTTGGCTTGCAGATAGTAATCGGCGCGGAGCGCGTCGAAGGTGGTGGTGCCGGTGATGTTGAGATCTTTGTTCGTGGGGCCCATGGAGCCGGCGACAAAGCGCGGCTTGGCGGAGGTGGAATACTGGTCCGCAATCTCGCGCGCCAGTTTCGCGGCGGCGAAGTTGAGCTCGTACGCGCGGTCTTCCAGCTTGTTGTCGGCGAGAGCGATTCGCGTGCCCCCGAACGTGTTGGTCTCAATGATGTCCGCGCCGGCTTCCAGATACTGGCGATGGATGTCCTGTATGACGTCGGGCCGCGTGACGTTGAGGATTTCCGGGCAGTTCTCACGCCCCAGGTAGTCGGTCTCGATGGCCAGCGGCGCCTGATGGATCATGGTGCCCATGGCCCCGTCGAGGACGAGTACACGTTGTTCCAAGCTGTCTTTGAGCGCCTGCCGACGCTCCAGGGGTTTGGTCATAGGGGGTGTGCTGTTACTAGTTTACCTTGCTCCACGCGGGCAGTACGAGCGCGGCGGCGCGCGACGCGGGAGTAGTCGTGATACGGCGAATCCGCCCTCCTTCGAGCGATCCTTCGACCACCGTGTTGTATGGTGCATGCAGCTTGAACTCGACATCCCAATTCTTCGGCCAGGCCGGCAATACGTAGATCTTCTCTTCCACGGTTTGCATCAGCATCTCCTGCAGGCCGATCATGCCCGAGCCGCCCCAATTGTGATCGGGCACCCAGTCATGACCCGGCCCCCAGAACGCGGGCCAGCGCCGGCCGGAATCGTCCAGCTTTTTGGCCGTGATGGCGGCCGCTTCTTCCGTCAGGCCAAGCCGCGCGCAGAAGATCGCGTCCTGGTGCCAACTGATGTGGTTCTTCTGCTGGGGAGTCTCCACTCCGTACCGCCAGGTGTCGATGGCAACCTGAAGGTCGGGCCGCCCGATTCCGTAAGTGCCGTAGGGAAATACCGGGTACAACTGTGGAATCTCCACATTCTGAATCCGGTCGAACAGTTGGGCCGGAGCAATCGTCCTGTGCCCGCCCATCTCCCGGAAGCTGATCGGCGGCACCCGGCCCAGGAAGGCTTGAAAGTACGCTCTCTTCTCCGCCGGTAAATATCGGGCCGGAAGCTGCAGGATGCGCGTCACCACGGTCTGGAGCGCGGTCGCGGTCACCACCGAGTTCACCGTGCCCTTGTAGGTCTCGCAGGCAGTGCCCGGGTAGAGAACCAGCCGCCCGTTCTCGTCCACCACCCTGCCTTCGGTCTTTTTCAATTGCTGCTGGTAGTGCTCGTCGAAGAAGGTCGCGCAGCTCTCGATCAGCGGCATGTACCTGGAAATATCCGCGCCGGTGAAACGTTCGACATCCAGAATCATCAGGCAGAATTCCAGCGCGGTGTCCCAAAGATAGTCCACGTAGCGGCTGTACTCGATGCCCGGATCCATCCCCGGACGCTTCCACCCGTACTCGTACGCCACCGGCAGCCCGAAGCTCTCCATCTGTTCGGTGAACGATGCGCCTTTGTGCCCCCAGTACACCTCCGTGCGGATCTCGGCGTTTTTCAGCGCGCGCAGGTAGAAATCGAATTGGGCCGGCATCATGTCGAAATCGCCGCTCTTCAGCATCGGCCAGTAGACCAGCCGCTGGTTCTGCGCCGTGAAACTGCCGCCTCCCCAGCGCACATAGTCCGGCGTGTAGGGGAGCTTGGGGTCGACGTACTCGGGATCGACGCTGAACAAACCCCCGTTGAATTTCGTGGGGTACTTGCCGTAGGCGTTGGCTGCGAGTTGATAGCGGAACAGTTGGTAGTTCCGGCCGACGCGCCACTGCTGTTGACCCGGTTTCGCCGCTCCGGGTGAGATCGCGATGTAACTCCGATTCCAGAAGTCGCGCCACCAGTCCAAGGACCGCTGCCGCGAGGACGCGC
>JADGNS010000604.1 GCA_017883355.1 Candidatus Solibacter sp. | reverse complement strand
CCGGCATAAAGCGCGGCCACCTTCGGCTTGAGACTATCGATAGCCGCGATGCGTTCTCCCGGCGCGAGTTTCGCCGCGTGATCCAGCCAGATGGCCAGCATGGCTTCATCCGCGGGACCGAAGAAGCTCGATTTCTGCCGCTCCATATTGTTGTGCAGCGCCGGCAGCTCGCGGGCCATGTAGGCCGGGTCGCGCTCGCCATCGGGCTTGGCCCGTTCGGCGGCGAGGCGCACCAGCGTGGTGGCCTGCCGCAGTGCCAGCGGGCCGGGCGTGATGATCTGGAACAGGAAGTCGCGCGTGGCGATCTGGCGGCGCTCTTTGGCCAGACGGTCGAGCTCCTTCTTGGCGTCCAGCGATTTGGCGAAGCCGCCCTGGCGCGCGGCCCACGCGGCCACGGCGTCGTCGTGCTGCTGCTGTTTGGCGATGATGCCGCCGCGCGCCAGTCCGGCCAGTTGACCCTGCGCGTTGGTGTGGCTGTTGTTCAGGCTCTTCAGCGTGGCCGCCACCGTGATGGCCCCCGCCGCGTCGCGCTTGCTCGCGTCCTCGATCGCGCCGATCCACTCGCCATAGATCTGGTCGCGCAGTTGGAACCGGAAGTCGCGGTCGTTGGCCATTTCGCCGGCCGTCATGGAGCGCACCGTGCGCCCCGGGTAGCCCAACACCATCACGAAATCGCCCGGTTTCACGCCGCTCCGGGAGATGGGGAAGAAAAACTCCGGCTGGTACGGCTTGCCATCTTTATAGGCGCGGCCCAGCGCGAAATCGCCCGTGTGCCGCGGCCAGTGGAAGTTGTCCGGCTCGCCGCCGAATTCCCCGATCGCGCGCGGCGGCGCGTACACCAGCCGGACGTCGGTCAGCTCGATGGTTTCGATCAGCACGTATTGCAGTCCGCCATCGAACGCCGCCACGCTGCACCGCATGCCGGGCGTCTTCTCGCAAGCGGCCACCAGCGCCTTCTGTTTGGACTCGATGGCCTTCGTGCGCGCCAGGTCGCCCGTGCCCGGCGGCACCGAGCCTTCCATCTCTTTGGTGACGTCCGTGAACTTGTGCGGCACCGTGACGCGCATCGTCTTGCCGGGAAGTTCCTCCTCGCGGGAGTGTGCGATGAACCCGTCCGTGATCAGGTCGCGGCCCGGCCGGCTGTGTTCCTGCACGATGCCGAACAGGCAGTGGTGATTGGTGAGGAAGAGGCCGGTGGCCGTGACGAAGCCGGCCGAGCAGCCGCCCGTGCTGATCGTGGCGGCCAGCAGTCCCGTGCCGCGCGCCGGGTCCCACAGCCGCGACACCGGGAGTTCCAGCCCTTGCTGTTTGAGCCACTGCGGCGCGAACTGGAGAAGCTGCTGCGGCGTCCACTTGCCCTCTTCGGCGGAGGCGAGCGTGAGGGCGATGCCAATGCAGGCGGCCCATCGCAAAGATTGACGGAGTTGCATGAGAACTACCAGAATAGTCCCATGCACCAAACCAGGGTTGCGGCTGGCCGCCATGTGGGGCAGGTTGCCCAACCTGCGGCGGATTGTTAATCCGCCTGCGTCCCCACAGCTTGGCACCTCTTCCTGCCAAACTGCCACAACCAAATCTATGAATTGCGCCCGAATACCTCAACCACTTTCTGAGCCCGGTGAAACACCGCCGTCAGCATCTTCTCCGTCAGCTTGCCGGTAGAAGTATTCTGCTGGCTGGGATGGTATGAGCTGATCAGAACGGGGTACCCCGGCGCGGGACGGTATTCCAAATCGTGACCGAAGACGAAGGCCGCCCGGCTGGCGATCGCCCCGCGCGATTTCAGCACATCCAGGTAGACGTCGAAGGCCACCTTCCCCAGCGCCACCACCACCTTCACGTTCCCCAGCAGTTCCAACTCGCGCTCGAAGTACGGCCGGCAGTTGCGCAGTTCCTCCGGCGTGGGTTTGTTACCCGGTGGAGCGCAATGCGCCGCGGCCGTAATGTAAAGGTCGTGCAGCGCCAACCCGTCCTGCCGCGACACGCTGGCCGGCTGCGATGCGAAGCCGGTCTTGTGCAGCACCTTATAAAGGATGTCGCCCGACCGGTCGCCCGTGAACATACGCCCCGTGCGGTTCGATCCATGAGCCCCCGGGGCCAGCCCCAGCACCACGACGCGAGCCGCCGGATCGCCGAACGACGGCACCGGCAGTCCCCAATAGGTATGGTCGCGGTAGGCGCGGCGCTTTTGTTGCGCGACTTCTGCCGAATGCTGGCGCAGCCGGGGACAGCGTCCGCACGATATAATCTCTTGGTTTAATATTTCGAGCAAACGATGTCCTAAATGATACAATAAGAGAGAAATTGCTTGACGGACCCAGGTCCCAGTGTACAGAATTGAGTATTCGGCTGCTCCGGTCGAATATTGCAGCACCTGCTCTGGCCAACAATCCTCGCCGATTTCACCGATATGGTGAATGAGTGCATCTTATGATCAAGTCGCCCGTAGCCACAGCATCCCCAATCATCGCTTTCATTTTGGCCCTCCATCTCCTTGCTGCAACTGGTTTTGCAGGTACAGTTCCGGCCCGGCACAGGCACCGGCGCATAACCGCCGCGCACAAAACAGCGGCGAAACGGCCGATCAAGCCGGCGGCTAACCGGGTCGTCACCGTTGCAGCGCGCACTCCCGCGCGCGTGGCGCCAGTCCGTGCGCAGAAGGCCGTGGCCGGACCGCGGCCCGTGGCGCCCGCGCCTCCGGTCATCGCCGGCGGGCCCTGGACCAGCCCCACCTATGCCGATTCTACCGACGGCGACAACGTCGATGGCGAAGACCTCGACATCCGGCGCGCCGCCGTGGAATCGCTCGGACAATACAACGGGTCCGTCGTGGTGGTCGATCCCACCAACGGCCGCGTCCTCACCATGGTGAACCAGAAGGTGGCGCTGAGTACCGGCTTCCAGCCCTGCTCCACGGTGAAAGTTTCCGTGGCGCTGGCGGCGCTCAGCGAGAAGGTCATCCAGCCGGCCACCAAGTACCGCCTGGGCGGACTCAGGATGGACCTCACCTACGCGCTCGCCCACTCCAACAACTACTACTTCGCCACCCTGGGCGAGAAGCTCGGGTTTGATCGGGTGAGCTACTACGCCCGCCTGTTCGGCTACGGCGAAAAGGCCGGGCTCAACATCGCGGGCGAGCAACCCGGACGCTATCCCACGGCAGTTCCCAAAAACGGCGGCGTCGGCATGCTGACCTCTTTCGGCGAGGAAATCCAGCAGACCCCCCTGCAACTGGCGGCGCTGATGAGCGCCATCGCCAACGGCGGCACACTCAACTACCTGCAATATCCGCGCAGCCAGGCGGAAGTCCAGAGCTTCGTGCCGCGCGTCAAGCGGCGCTTGGATATCGCCACAGTCATCCCCATGGTGAAGCCCGGTATGCGCGGCGCCGTGGAATTCGGCACGGCGCACCGCGCCCGCGAGGATGGCGCCATCGCCGGCAAAACGGGAACCTGCAGTGAGAATCACACCCACCTGGGATGGTTCGGCTCATTCAACGATGTCGGCGACCGCAAACTGGTCGTGGTCGTGCTGCTCACCGGCGGACGTCCCGCCATCGGACCGCTGGCCGCCGGCATCGCCGGCGATGTCTACCGGCGGCTGGGCGAGCAACACTACTTCCGCACCGCGCAAGCCATCACTCCGGCAACCCTCGTCTCCAGCCAGATCTGCTGCGCCCGCTAAGCGCCTGCGGTCACGTCTACCGCCGGTACAGAACCACCTGCCCGCCCTCCACCCGATAGCGCAGCGCTACCGGGCCCAGGACACGCGCCATCGCCTTGTCGAAGTTCTGGTTCTTGATCGACAGGCCGTCCACGAACTCGCGGCATGCCGGGTCCGTCTGCGTCCCGCGCCAAAACGGGAATCCACCCCTCCTGGCTTTTCTGTGCTCTCTGCGTCAACCTTGGCTCCGGGGTGACCCAGCCCTCCAATCGCCTTGAGGTACAACAGGCCGTCGCGCGGGTCGGCCCGATTGATCCGCCGCCCGCCGCCGGCTTTGGTCAGTGCCTCGAAATCCGCCTCCCCATCGCCCCCGAACAACGAGAGCCGCAGCCCGCCTTTGCCCCGGGCCGCGCCATGACACTGCGCCGTATTGCACCCCAGCTTGCTCAGCAGCGGACGGACCTCGGTCGCGAAGGCGGCCGATTGGGTGCGCGAGCCCTTGACCGACACGTGCAGTTTCTGCTTCTTGCCGTTGGCCTTGAGCTCGATATTCGCCTCGCCTTCGGCCACCGGCGTCACTATTCCTAGTTTACTGACCGCCGCCACTTTGGTGTTCGACGATTTGAAC
>JADGNS010000603.1 GCA_017883355.1 Candidatus Solibacter sp. | reverse complement strand
TCCACCGGCAACGCATTCCTCGATGGCGCCGGGCACCTCGTCATCCAGGCCATCCGCACGCCCGAAGGCGGCTACACGTCGGCGCGCCTGAAGACCGCGGGCCTCGCGGCATTCACCTACGGCAAGATCGAAGCCCGCATG
Organism: Candidatus Solibacter sp.; assembly: GCA_017883355.1. GTDB lineage: Bacteria > Acidobacteriota > Terriglobia > Bryobacterales > Bryobacteraceae > Solibacter. Next base: position 4,153 of record JADGNS010000603.1, on the reverse strand, counting down.
CAGATCCCGTACGGGCAGGGGATCTGGCCCGCGTTCTGGATGCTGGGCGAGGACATCAAGACGAACGGCTGGCCGCGCTCGGGCGAGATCGACATCATGGAGAACATCGGCAAGGAGCCGGCCACGGTGCACGGCACGGTGCACGGTCCCGGCTATTCCGGCGGCAAGGGAATCGGCGCGCCATTTGCGCTGCCTTCCGGACGCTTTGCCGACGCGTTCCACGTCTACACCGCGATCTGGGAGCGCGAGAGCATCGAGTTTCAGGTGGACGGGAAGTCTTTCAAGCGCATCACGCCAGCCGACCTGCCCGAGGCCGCCAAATGGGTGTACGATCATCCGTTCTTCCTGCTGCTGAACCTGGCGGTGGGCGGCAACTGGCCCGGCAATCCCGACGCGGCCACCGAATTCCCCCAGCGCATGACGGTGGATTACGTCCGCGTCTACAGCCGCCGGTAGCGCCGCTCAGGTATCCTGAAAACTCATGATCCAGAGCGTCTGCGTCTACTGTGCCTCGAGCAACCGGTCGTCCCCGATCTATCTCGATGCCGCCGCGCGCCTGGGACGGATACTGGCGGAGAACGGGCTCACCATCGTCTACGGAGGGAGTCGGCTAGGGTCGATGGGCCGCCTCGCCGCCGCGGCCCTGGAAGCCGGCGGCAAGGTCATCGGCGTACTGCCGCGTTTCATGGACGACCTGGAGTGGGGCCATCGCGCGCTCAGCGAACTGCGCATTGTGGACGACATGCATGAGCGCAAGCGCGTCATGCTGGAACTTTCCGGCGCGGCCATCGCCCTGCCGGGCGGGTGCGGCACGCTGGAGGAACTCTTCGAGGCGATCACCTGGAAGCGCCTCGGGCTCTACTTCGGGCCCGTGGTGCTGGTCAACGTCAACGGCTTCTTCGACCCCTGCATCGAGCTGCTCAACCGCTGCGTGGACGAGCGGTTCATGGATGAGAAACATCGCGCCATGTGGAGCGTGGCGCCCAATCCCGAGAGCGTGATGGAGACGCTGCGGTCGGCTGGCGAATGGTCGAGGGACGCGCGCGATTTCGCGGCGTTGCGGTAGCCGTCTTCCAGCGGTGGTATGCTCACGGAAGGCGCGAGCGGATGAATCTCAAGAGTGTAACGTGGCGGGCCGTGGCGGGTACCCTGCTGGTACTGACGACGCTGGTGGCGCAGCGGCCGTTCCGGCAGTATCCCGGGCGCGAGTACAACGATTTTCCCCTGCCCCGCGACTATCAGGACAAGGCCGAGTGGGCCTTCGGGCGCCTGATGTATCCGCCGGCCATGTACGGGGGCCGCGGCTTCGGCCGCGGGGGCTTCGGCCGGGGACGCTTCGGCGGCGGCGATTGGACGCAAGGGTATTCCAGTTGGACCACCGACTATCCGCGCTCCGACCGTCATTTCTCCGAGGCCATGCGCCGCCTCACCCGCGTCCACAGCCGCAGCGTGGAGCAGCCCGTCAATCTGGATGAAGGCGATGCCTACGATTGGCCCTTCCTCTATGCCGTGGAGGTGGGCCACTGGGATCTGACCGATGCCCAGGCCAAGGCGATGCGCGAATTCATCGACCGCGGCGGTTTTTTCATGTGCGACGATTTCCACGGCACCCGGGAGTGGGAAGTCTTTGTGGCCAGCATGAGCCGCGTCTTCCCCGACCGGCCCATTGTGGACCTCGAGAATAAGGACGCCATCTTCCACACCATTTACGACCTCGACGACCGCTATCAGGTCCCGGGGGCGCAGTACATCCGCAGCGGCCAGACGTGGGAGTACGACGGATACCAGGCCAAGTGGCGCGGCATCTACGACGATCACGGCCGCCTCCTGGTCGCCATCTGCCACAACATGGACCTGGGCGATTCCTGGGAGCATGCCGACAATCCGCAGTACGCGGAAAAATACTCGGCGCTCGGCATCCGCATCGGCATTAACTACGTCGTCTACTCCATGACCCACTGAGTGGCATAAGGCTCCGCCTTGTGCATCCGAGCGAAGCTCGGAGGGGTCTCCCACGTGAAAACCGCCCCCCGCCGGGTCGTCCCCCCGTTTTGTGCCGCCGCGGGGTACCCTGGGTCGGGAACGATTTTTTACTAAGGAGGTCTCCATATGGTCGATCGCAGAAATTTCCTGGCAGCCGCGGCCGCGGCCGCTATGACGAGCGCGGACGCCGCGCCGCAACTCGCCGTGAACGGCGGCGCTCCGGTGCGCTCCAAGCCTCTCGGTGGCCCCAATTGGGGGCCGCAATACTACGACGGCAAGGAACAGCGGCAACTGGAGGAAGTGCTGGAAAGCCATAATCCGTTCCGCTTCAGCAATCCGCTCGACAAGTCCAAAGTCGCCATCTTTGAGAACGAGTACGCCGCCCGCATGCAAACCAAATATGCGCTGGCGGTAACTTCCGGAACCGCCGCCTTGCACGTCGCCATGGCAGCCCTGGAAGTGGGCCCGGGCGATGAAGTGATTCTGCCCGCCTGGACCTGGTACTCCTGCTACAACACCGTCGTCCAGGCCGGCGCCCTGCCCGTGTTCGCCGAGATCGACGAATCGTTCAACATCGACCCCCAGGCCATCGAACCGCTCATCACGCCGCAGACCAAGGTCGTCATGGCGGTGCACCTGCAAGGCAACCCCGCCGACATGGACCCGATCCTCGCCATCGCGCGCAAACATCGCCTGAAAATCCTCGAGGACGCCAGCCAGAGCGTAGGCGCGAGTTACCACGGGAAGCCGCTCGGGTCGATGGGCGACATCGGGATCTACAGCCTGCAACAGAGCAAGACCATCACTGCGGGCGAAGGCGGCGCGCTGGTGACCAGCGATCCTTATCTGTTCGAACGGGCCTGCCGCTTCCACGATGTCAGCGTGCGCAAAGACTTCCCCAGCAAGTTGGGTTTCATCCCGGGCCTCAATTACCGGATGAACGAATTCACCGGCGGCGTGCTGCTCGCGCAATTGCGCAAGCTCGACACCATCATCGGCGATGCGCGGCGCAACGCGCGGCGCGTCTATGGCGGGATTCGCGATTTGCCCGCCCTGCACTGGCGGCACCTGCCCGATCCCGAAGGCGAGCTCGGCACCGGAATCTTCCTGGGATTCCGCTCCAGAGACGAGCGCGAGCGTTACGCCGACGCCATGAAGGCCGAGGGAGTACCGGTGTCCGCGCCGGGCGGCTCCGTGATTCTGCCCATCGTGCCGGAGATCGAACACAAGGTGACGGTGACGCCGCGCTGGCCGAGTTTCAGTTCCGACCGCGGCAAATCCATCCGTTACGGCCGCGAGTGCTGCCCGCGCACCATCGATATTCTCAACCGCTTTGCCGGCGTGTTGATGAACCCCAAGTACACGGAGCGCGACACGCAGGATGCCATTGCGGCGGTGCGCAAAGTGTACCCGGCAATCGTCCGGGCGTAGGAGCGGCGCGCCATGAAAAACATTCTTCTGTTGGCACTGGTCGCCGTTCCGCTGGGAGCGGCCGGGATGCGCGCCGGCGTGGCGCGGGTGGACATTACGCCCCGCGGGCCCATCTGGATGTCGGGCTATGCCAGCCGGAATCATCCCTCCGAGGGCGTGCGGCAGTCCCTGTGGGCGCGGGCCCTGGCGATCGAAGCGGCGCCCGGCGGACGCGTCGTGATCGTGACCACCGACCTGGTGGGTCTGCCGGCCGAGGTGTCCGCGGAGGTGGCCGCGCGCGTGCGGCAACAGTTCGGAATCGAGCGTGCGCGCCTCGTACTGAACTCGTCGCATACCCACACCGGACCGGTGGTCTGGCCCGCGCTCGCCACCATGTTCGACGGGCCTCCCGCCGAAGAAGCCAAACTTCGCGAGTATGCGGCGCGCCTGGTGGACGATCTGGTCTCGGTGATTGGTAAGGCCATCGCCGACCTTTCACCGTCTGAGGTCTCCTACGGCTTCGGCGAGGTTGGGTTCGCCATCAACCGGCGTGAGCCCGCGCCCACCGGTGTCAAGATCGGGCTCAACCCGAACGGTCCCGGCGACCACCAGGTCCCCGTCTTGAAGGTGACCGCGCCGGACGGCCGCCTGCGCGCCATCCTCTTCGCCTACGCCTGCCACAACACCACCCTGGGCGGGGACTTCTATCAACTCACCGGCGACTACGCGGGCTTCGCCGAGGCCAGGCTGGAAAGCGATT
>JADGNS010000602.1 GCA_017883355.1 Candidatus Solibacter sp. | reverse complement strand
GGCGTACGCCGCCGCCTTCGTTCGCGATGGACTCGCGGGCGGCCTTGCGCTCGGCGGCGTTGAGCACGCCATCGCCATCCTTGTCGAATTTCTCCAGGAGTTGGCGCGTCTCCACCATGGGGCCGCCGGGGCCACCACGGCCGCGGCCGCCGAATCCTCCAGGGCCGAAGTCGGGGGGCTGGGCCAGGGCGAGCGAGGCGCCAGCCATGGCGGTTGTGAAAGCGAGAAACAGTTTAGTCATAACACAACACCTCAATCCAACTGCGGACACCACTCATCCTAAATGGAGGGACGAGCGTTTTCATGGGGATTGTTACGGACAGATGAAAGCTTTACCTGGCTTAACAATTGGGGGGCGGCGCAAGAACGGCGTTCGAGGCGTGGTAGGAGCTGCGCACCAGCGGACCGGACTCCACATGGGCGAAGCCCATTTCGTTGCCCGCGATACGGAACTCCTCGAATTCGGCGGGCGTCACGTAGCGGACGATGGGCAGATGCTTGGGCGAAGGGCGCAGGTACTGCCCCAGGGTGAGGATGCCCACCTGATGAGCGCGTAAATCGCGCATCACCTGGAGCACTTCCTCCGCTGTCTCTCCCAGACCGAGCATCAGGCCGGATTTCGTCGGTGTTTCGGGCTGCACGCGGCGGGCGTGTTGCAGCACGTCGAGAGAGCGCTCGTAGCGCGCGCCCAGACGCACCTGACGGTAGAGGCGCGGCACGGTTTCGGTATTGTGGTTGAGCACGTTGGGGCGCGCCTCCATGACGGTCTCCACGGCCTCCAGATTGCCCTGGAAATCGGGGATCAGCACCTCGACGCCGCACTCGGGAACGCGCTGGCGGATGGCGCGGATCACCATGGCGAACAACTCGGCGCCGCCATCGGGGCGATCGTCGCGGTTGACGCTGGTGATGACGGCGAACTTGAGGCCCATGAGGGAGACCGCCTCGGCGATGCGCGCGGGCTCGTCGTAATCCACGGGGAGGGGCGCGCCTTTTTGCACGGCGCAGAAGCCGCAGCGGCGGGTGCACACGTTGCCCAGCATCATGAAGGTGGCGGTGCGATGATTCCAGCACTCGCCGACGTTGGGGCAGGCCGCGCTTTCGCACACGGTGTGCAGGCGCAGGCGGTCGATGAGGCCTTTCAGGTCGCGATAGTTCTCGCCGGCGGGGGCGGGGGCGCGCAACCATTTCGGACGTTCGAGCTTGGGGGAGATGGAAACCAGCACTACCTTTATTGTACCGGGATGGCCGGGACGTTGACCTTGGCCGCGGCTTTCAGCAGCATGTCCCAGTTTCCGTCAGCGATGGGCAGACCTTTGACGCGGCGCTCGGCCTCCATGCGCCATTCCGGATCGCCGGCGACCAGCACTTCGTGGAAGCCCGGGGCGGCGGGCGTGGACTTCATGATGTGGACCAGTTGCGTGACGCGGGCGGTGAACTCTTCGAGCGGCATGAAGCGCGCCACGTCGATGGCGAGGAACATCTGGCTGACGCGCACCGTTTTGCCGCGGAAGCGGATGCCGCCCACCTCGTTGCACATGGCGCCGCCGGAGAGCACGGAGCAAAGGATCTCCACCATCATGGCGAGGCCGCTTCCCTTGTAGCCGCCAAGCGGCATCAGCATGCCCTGGTAGGCGGCTTGGGTGTCGGTAGTGGGCACGCCCGCGGAATCGAAGGCCCAGCCCGCGGGGATCTTGGGCTGCCCGTTCAGAAACGCCTTGAAAACTTTGCCTGCCGCGACGGTGGTAGTGGCCATGTCGAGCAGCCAGGGGCCGGGCACGGACATACAGATGGGGTTGGTGCCCAACTGTCCCTTCTTGCCCTGCCATGGCGGCACGATGGGGGAAGCGTTGCACATCACGATGCCGATTTGCCCGGCGGCGCGCATTTTCTGCGCCCACCAGGCGGCGGCGCCGAAGTGGTTCGATTCCTTGGCGGAGACGAGTGCGAGACCGTGCTCCCGCGCGATACGCACGGCGTGCGCGCAGCAGGTTTCCGCCACCCATTGGCCGAGCGCATTCTGTCCATCGAAGTGCAGGCAACTGCCGGATTCGGAAATCACCCGGCCATCGGCAAGCGGGTCCACCTCGCCGGCAAGCAACTGATCGACGTAGAACGGCAGGAGCTGGATGCCGTGGGAATCGACGCCGCGCAAGTTGGCGGAAATCAGGCAGGCGGCGGTGACCTCGGCTTTGTGGCGGGGCACTCCGGCGCCTTCGAGAATGGCTTCGCAGAAATGCGTCAGTTCGGTGACGGGGACAGTGGGCATGTAGTTCCAGGGTAACGCGATGGGAGATGGGGCGCTTGGCGAGGGAAGGTGTGGATTTGACAAGGGGGCGCGCGGAGCCGCGTCGGCGGCGGTATCGGCCATTCTGGGTACACCAGATTTTCAGCTCGAAATATGTTTTTATAGAGGACAGATCGTTATGAATACCTTTCTGACAAGTGTCCTGCTCCTCTCCACTTCGATAGCCGCCTCCGCCCAGATGAGCGACTACAAGGGTTACAAGGATCCCGCGCTATTCACGCGCATGCCGCACTACTTCCTTCCCGCCGAGGATTCGGTCACGGACAAGGCCTTCGATGCCTTTGAATTCCAGCTCAAGGAGGGAACCCAGAGCGTGGAGGGGCATCATCTGAAATACTCGTACGCTTTCGACGAAGCGGCGGGCAACACGCCAAGCATGTTGCAGATCGTGCGCAATTATCAGGCGGCGGCGCGGAAAATCGGGGGCCAGATTCTATGGGACGATGTGCGGCGGACGACCATCAAGATCGCCAAGGGCGGACAGGAGACGTGGGCCTTCCTGGAAGCGTTCAACGAGGGCAGAGGGTATGATCTGCACATCATCGAGCGGCAGCAGATGAAACAGGATGTGGCGGCCGACGCCGGCGCGTTGGGGAGCGGGTTGAAGGAGAGCGGACACGCGGAGGTGCCGGGCATTTTCTTCGATTTCGGCAAAGCCGAGGTCAAGGCGGAGTCGGAGCCGGCATTGAACGAAGTGGTCAAGCTGCTGCAGGGAAATCCGGCGTGGAAGGTGTGGGTGGTGGGGCATACGGACAACGTGGGCTCGGTGGAGAGCAACCTGACGCTCTCCGGCGCGCGATCCGCCGCGGTGGTGAAGGCGCTGGTACAGAAGGGCGTGGATGCCAGGCGGATGGCCCCACATGGCGCGGGCCCGTTCGCCCCGGTAGCGAGCAACGACAGCGACGAGGGACGGGCGCATAATCGGCGGGTGGAACTGGTGAAGCAGCCGTAGTCCGCGGCTCCGTATGCAGCGGTACCTTTGAAGGCCGCGTACGGCGCAATACAAACCGATTAAGCCGGGGAAGATTAGTCTTGAAAACCGCATCGGCCGTGGGATAGAATCACCCAATCCTGAGGAGGGTGACTCATGTCTGTAAACCGATACTATAAGACTGTCGTAGCTGCCTCGGCCTCTGCCGCGGTGGTTCTTGTGGCGCTCGCGATCAGTTCGCCACAGGGGCGAGCGGACGACCCCAACAGCGACGAAGCTAAGATTCAGCAGGGGTTCGCGATAGCCCCGGTGCCACTGAATTTATCCGGAAGAAACCGGGCGCTTGTAGGAATGGGCAGCTATCTGGTCAATGCAGTGGGCGACTGCAATGGCTGTCACAGCCAGGGTCCCGCAACTGCGTTCGCCACTGGTGGGAATCCCTATCTTCTTCCACCCGTCTTTAGCGGGAAGAAGAAAGTCAACCCGGCGACTTATCTGGGCGGCGGCAATGACTTCGGACCGTTAATTCCAGATTCGGCACACATTGTTTCCCGCAATCTGACCCCGGACAAGAATGGACGGCCTGAAGGGGGTAACTCGTTTTCGCAGTTCCTTCAAATCCTGCGGACGGGAGTGGACATGGATCAATTGCATCCGACCTGTCACGGAAACACCGTCGGCCCAAACTGCGTCCCGTTTCCGTTTAACGGTGCACTTCTGCAGATCATGCCGTGGCCGAACTTTCAAAACATGACCGACAATGACATCCGGGCCATCTACGAATATCTAAGCGCTATCCCCTGCATCGATACAGTAATCACGGGCGAGCTTCAACTGCGCAATACCTGCAAGTAAGGTTGGACGTCCGAGCTTCGTACGGATGCACGAGGCGGAGCCTTATCTACCTGTAATTTCTTTGCGCGCCGCGCAGATTTTGTGGGGCAGCCTGTCAAGCTGAGTCTGCATTGATTGTGGGGCGGCCCCCCGGTCCGCGGCCGACGCCCCCGTCGGCCTGCTCGCGCTTTGCATTGATGCTGACAGCGTTGTTCCAACTGCGGG
>JADGNS010000601.1 GCA_017883355.1 Candidatus Solibacter sp. | reverse complement strand
GATCGCGCGGGTGCGCGCCCGGTTGCGTCAGCCGCGGTGATTTGCCGACTATGAGCGAGCCCTCAACCGCAGCGGTGAGCAGTTCGACCAAGGGAGGGCGGTATCCTCCGCAGATTAAGTTCATTATCGGCAACGAGGCGTGCGAACGGTTCAGTTACTACGGCATGCTCGGCATCCTGGAACTGTATCTGAAGAACCGGATGCAGATGGGCGCCGACGGGGCAACGCAAGTCCTGCATCTGTTCGCCACGGCAGTGTACTTTCTTCCGTTGTTGGGCGGCTGGCTGGCAGACCGGTATTGGGGCCGCTACTGGACGATCCTCAGCATTTCGCTGTTCTATTGTCTGGGGCATGCAACGCTGGCGATGTTCGGAGGCAGCCGCGCGGGTTTGTTCGCGGGACTCACGCTGCTGGCGATTGGCGCGGGCGGTGTCAAACCATGCGTGTCGGCGTTCGTCGGCGACCAGTTTGGGCCGAACCAGGACTTGGTGTTGAGGAAAGTCTATGGCTGGTTCTATTGGGCGATCAATCTGGGTGCGGCGTTCGGCTTCTTCGTCATTCCGATTGTGCGGAACAAGGCGGGTTATAGCTGGGCGTTCGGGGTGCCGGGGATTTTCATGGGCTTGGCGACGCTGATCTTCTGGCTCGGCACCAAGCACTACGTCCGCCAGCCGCCGCAACGCGCGGACCGCGGCGCGGGCTTCTGGACAGTGGTGTGGTTTGCGCTGAGGCATCGCGGCGAACGGAAGGACGGCCAGCATTTCTTCGATGTCGCTCTGGCCCGCTTCAGTCCGGAAGAAGTGGAGAGCGCGCGTGCCGTGTCGGGCATCCTGATGATCTTCCTCACCGTGCCGATGTTCTGGGCGCTGTTCAATCAGGTGAACAGCACGTGGGTGCTTCAGGGCCAGAACATGACACCGTTTTACGTCCTCGACGGCGAGACCATGCAATCCGCCGGCTCAGTGCTGGTGATGATTTGGGTGCCGATTCTGACGCTGGGTGTCTATCCGTGGCTCGAACGGCGGGGGATCCTGCCAACGCCTTTGCGACGGATGTCGGCGGGTATGGTGCTTGGTGCGGTGTCATTTGTGATCTGTGGTTACATTCAGTCGCGTATGGACCGGGGCGCGACGCTCAGTGTTGCGTGGCAATTGATTCCCTACATTGTGCTCGAGGCGGGCGAGGTGATGTTGTCAGCGACGGCACTGGAGTTTGCGTTCAGCCAGTCACCCGAGCGGATGAAGAGCATCGTGATGAGCTTCTGGCTGATGACAATGTCGGTCGGGCATTTTCTCGTGGCCGTGTTTACGAATCTGAACAGCAATTACGTTCACGCCCACGGCGCGGTGAAGTTTTACTTCTACGCCGCTCTGATGGTGGTGGTGGCGGCAGCCTTCATATTCTTGGCGACGCGATACCGAAGTCGGGCGTCCCAGGCAGCCTGTTAGGCCGTGTTGGAGCAGCACCTCCGAGCATCAATGGGCGCCAACAATTTGAAGTTGTGGGCCTGGAATTCAGTCCGGCGCCGCTCCGAGCGCGAACTCGATGAATGAAGCGAAACTAGGAGGGATTCTACAGGGGATGTGTTAATTCTAACCAAGCCAGACCGTTATGGCCGGCTAGTCTTTGAGCATGGTGAAGACGGAAACTGGCGTCAGCAACGGGCTCCTAGCCGCACTGGTTCTGGTTAACCAGCCCGAACGACAGATTGTCTCAACTGAACTATGAAATCGCCTTCCTGGCTGACTGGCGTCGTTGTCGTGGTGTTCACGTGCGTGGGGATTGTCCCCCTCAGAGCTGCTGGATTAGGCGACGTAAGATCATCCGGCTCGAGTGCGGTTGAGCGGCTGGTCGATGCGCCTCAGCCAAAGCCATACTACCCGTGGCCATCCACCCCGCCGGCGGGCTGTCCTTTCCAGAAGTCCGACACGCTCGTTGGCGTCGGCTTCACGGGACGGCACGCGGAATACACCGGCGCCGACACGTGGTATCCCTCCTGGGCCAAGGACGGCAACCTGTATTCACCTTGGACGGATGGCAGCGTCAACGGCCTTGGCTCCGGCTCCGGCGGTGAGAACGCCACCACCGGCCACGCGACGATTCTCGGCGATGACCCGCTCAAACTGGTCGTTACGAATCAAGGCGTGTTCAAGAGCAGCCCGCGCCCCTATGAGGGGCGGTATCCCTGCGGCAGTTTAGTGTATGACGGGGTTTGGTATTACGGCACCTATTGCCTGCACCCGAGCGGGAGTGTTCCTCGCGAGGGGACTCTCTATAATTGGCCCTGGCTCGGACCCTTCGTTGGTTTCCGTTGGTCCAACGATTTAGGCAAAACCTGGACTCAGACGCCTTGTACCCCCGAGCAGCCGCTGTTCGGCGAGCACGCGCTCAAAGGTGAGCCGGTCAAGATCAGCGCGCCGCACTTCGTTGATTTCGGCAGGAACATGGAACACTCGCCCGATGGCAAAGCCTACCTGGTAGCGCAGGGCTCCAGCGACGGTGAGAACCGGCGGTTCGCCTATAACAGTTGGATTACTGCGGACCACGTTTACCTGATTCGCGTAGCTCCTTCCATCGCGAACATGAACGACGCGTCAAAGTACGAGTTCTCTGCCGGCGATGACCCCCAGGGCAATCCGGTTTGGACCAGCGACTTTCAGAAGATCAAGCCCATTGCCGAATGGCGGGACCACATGGGGTGCGTCACCATGACCTACAATCCCAGCCTCAAGAAATACCTGATGTGCGTTACGGATGGCGGCAACACTGTCTCCCGCTATAACACCTACGTGCTCGAATCCGACCGCATCACCGGCCCATGGAAACTGGTGAGCCACATGAGCAACTTCGGGGAGCAGGCTTACTTCGTGAACCTGCCTTCGAAGTTTATCAGCAAAGACGACGGGCGCGGTCTTTGGCTGTGCTACGCGGCCAATTTCAGTTCGGGTTGGGGGGGCATAACCTTCAAGGCGCAACCGCCGGGCAGCCGGTATGGGATGTGCCTGCAGGAGATTCGTCTGCTCAAGCCCGGCGAGGACGCTTCGCCCGATCTGCTCCACTCGCCCGCTAACATCGCGCGAAACGCCGAGGTCACGGTCAGTTCGACCCACCCTGACTACAGCGCGAACGGGGCAGTCGATGGCGTTGTCGGGGGCTATCCGGATCAAATTGAGCATGAGTGGGCCAGCCGGGGCGAGCGCGACACCGCCATGATTCGCCTGTCCTGGTCCACGCCCCAAACCATCGGTCGCGTCCAGCTATTTGACCGCCCTAACGACCTGGACCAGGTCACCTCCGGGATGCTGATCTTCAGTGATGGCTCAACCATCAGTACGGGGGCGTTGCCGGATAATGCGCGGCAGGGCCTCGATATCAGCTTTGCGCCTAAAACCGTCCAATGGTTGATCTTTGCGGTCAACCGGACCAAGCCGGGCACTCTCAAGATAGGCTTGTCGGAGATCGCGGTGTTCTCCACCCAACCCTAGCGTTTTGCCTGGAGCAACATGAACTGGAATCTTATTCCTTGCCTTCCCTGAAATGACAACGCAAATCCTAGACGATACGTTTATGAGAACGCACAATCCCTCGAATCGGGTAGCCTCTTGCAGCATCTCTTCTCTCGCTCTTGTGTGTGCCCTGGCGGCGACGCTTTGTGCGGCACGGGCGGCTGAAAACGCCAACCTCGCGCTCGTCGCCACGGCCTCAACCTCCTTTGTTTCAGGCCATGAGACAATCACCGCGCTCAACGACGGCGCCACACCGTCCAACTCGAATGATAAGAGCCAGGGCGCCTACGGCAATTGGCCGCGGACCGGCACCCATTGGGTGCAGTACGACTGGAGCCAGCCCATTTCGACCTCGAAGATGGATGTCTATTGGTTCGACGACCACGGCGGTGTTCGCTTGCCGAAGGCGTGCCGATTGAAATATTGGGACGGGAGCGCGTTCGTCCCGGTGCCGCAAGCGGATGGGCTCGGCCTGGCGGAGAACCAGTTTAACTCCACTACGTTCCCGGAGGTCACGACTTCCAGGCTGCGGCTGGAGTTCGATTCTGACGGCCGCGCCTCCACCGGCTTGCTCGAATGGCGGGTGTATGACTCCGGCAAATCTCCGGCGTTTCCCCCCGTCGTTTTCGCCGGAATCGACCGCAGCGTAATGCCCAATGGCACCACCTACCTGGCCGGCACGGTCAAGTCGCTCATAAAGGACTCCGGCGGGACGAAGGTGACGTGGAGCAAGGCGTCCGGGCCGGGTGACGTAAAGTTTGCCGATCCGAATGCTTCGAAGACGACGGCAACATTCTCTGCACTGGGG
>JADGNS010000600.1 GCA_017883355.1 Candidatus Solibacter sp. | reverse complement strand
GGCGGAACAACCTGAGCCCGACAAAACGAAGCCTCGTCCATTTGGAGTCCCCGCTGAATTGCCTTGCCTTCTTGGCCATACTCGCCGCGGTGAGCAGCTTGATTGTGGTTCTGCTGCCGGGTCCGCAGAAGGGGCCGTGGCCCTCGCACCTGAGATTTCGCGACTTGCCGGATGGCTGTATCGCGATGCTCCTCCTGACCTGCGTGCTTTTGCCGGCCACACGGCTGGCGATGGGGGGCGCCCGTGCCGATCGCCAGCCGATGCCCTGGCCGAACAGGCTGCGCCTGGGAATCTTTCTGGCTCTGAAGATCGCGCTCGTGCAGCCGATTATGCTTTGCGGTTTTCTCTTTCTGATCCTGGCCGGGCGGCTGGTGCCAATGGCGCCGCAGTTGGGGATGTTCGCGACCTGGATGTTGACATTTCGCTGGGTGATTACCGATCAGCGACGGCGCTGCCCGGTGTGCCTTCGGTTGCTCACCAACCCGGTTCGCATCGGCAATTCGTCGCACACGTTCCTGGAATGGTATGGCGCCGAGTCGATCTGCTCGCGCGGGCATGGCCTTCAGCACATTCCGGAGATTTCGGCCAGTTATTCCGGAAATCCGGAGTGGCTCACGCTGGACGATTCCTGGAGAGGTCTCTTTTCGGAAGCCGCGGGGGTGCGGCATTGATGACCCTCGAACTGCGCAACGTCTCTAAACGCTTCCCGGGTGTACTCGCCGTGGATAACGTCAGCTTCTCCGCCCCCTCGGGCGAAATCACCGGCTACCTGGGTCCGAACGGCTCCGGCAAATCCACCACCATGAAGATGATCGCCGGGCTCATCGGGATCGGCTCGGGCGAAATCCTCTTCGACGGCGAGCCCATCCGCCGCGATCTCATCGCCCACAAACAGCGCATGGGCTACGTGCCCGAAGAGCCGCATCTCTACGCCCATTTGAGTGGTTTGGAATACCTGATCATGGTCGCCCAACTGCGCGGCTTGCCCGCCAAGCGTACCGCGGAACGCATCGACGGCCTGCTTCGCCTTCTGGCGCTCCATTCCGACCGCCACTCGCCCATCTCGGCTTATTCGAAAGGCATGCGCCAAAAAATCCTCCTGGCCGGGGCCCTGCTGCACGATCCCGATCTTCTCCTGCTCGACGAACCGTTCTCCGGGCTGGACGTATCCACGGCGCTCGTCCTCCGCAGCCTCGTCCAGGAGTTGGCGACGCGCGGCAAGGTGATCCTCTTCAGCTCCCATGAGCTCGAAACCGTCGAACGCGTTTCCTCGCGCGTGGTCATCCTGCATCGCGGCAAGGTCGTAGCCGACGATTCCATCGAGCATTTGCGCGTTCTGCGCTCCGCTTCCAGTCTGGAGGATGTTTTCTCGCAGCTCGCCGTCGAGCAGGACACCGCGGCTGTTTCCCGCGAGATCGCCAACCTGATTCGCCAGTGAGGCGCCACCGTGAAGAAACTTCAATTCCGCGTCCTTTACCGCGAGTTCCTTTTCCGGATCGTCGATTTGGAACTGCTCTCCGCGCACGCGGAAGGCGATAGCCGCACACTGTTGGGCCAGTTCGCCTCGCTGCTGATTTTCTGTAGCGTCCTCCTTGCGTTGTATGCCGGGTTGTGGTCCGCCCATGTGAGGGACGCGCGGCTGCCCATGCTGGGGCGGGTGATCGGCGCCTGGGGCATCGAGCACTTCCTGATCGCCACCACCATGCTGGTGGTCGGCCTCTTCGCCGTGCTGAGTTGGGAATCCACTTTCCCGGACCGCCGCGATGTTCTGGTGCTCGGCCCTCTTCCCATCCGCGCGCGCACGCTGTTTCTGGCGAAAGTCGCGGCCGTAGCCAGCGCGCTGGGCATCACTCTGGGGGCCCTGCACGTCGCCGCCGGCATCGCCTGGCCGCTGGCGCTCGCGCAGTTCGATTCCGCGCCCGCTCCGGCCCTGGTTTTCGCTCCCGCACTGCCGCCCGTGCACGCCGCCGATTTCCCCTCCGTCATGAACCGCGACATCGCGCCCATGCTGCGCCGGCTCGATCTCGCGGCGGAGGATGGCGGCGCGGGCATCGTCATCGGCGTCAGCGAGCACGGCGTGCGGCGCGTCATAACCTACGGCGCCGCGAAAGCCGACTCCCTCTTCGAGATCGGCTCCATCAGCAAGACATTCACCGGCTTGCTGTTGGCGCAAATGGCCGTACAAGGGAAACTGGACCTTCGGGATCACGTGCGCGATCTGCTTCCGCCAGGCGCCGCCGCCGCGCCCGCCGGCTACGAAATCACCCTGCTCGATCTGGCTACTCACCACTCCGGCCTGCCGCCCATGCCCGATAACCCCGGCCCGGGCAACGTACGCGAAAAGTTCACCAACTATCGCGCCAGCGATCTGTACGCCTTCATCAAGCACCACGGCCTCGGCAAGCCCACGAACCCGCAATTCCTCTACAGCAATCTCGGCTTCACGGTGCTTGGGGCGGCGTTGACGAATCGTGCGCGAACCCCCTATCCGGATCTCCTGCGGCGCGAGATCACCGGCCCACTCGGAATGCAGGATACGGTCATTTCGCTCTCGCCCGAACAGCGCGGCCGCTTCATGCAAGGTCACGACGCCCAGCGCCATCAGACTCCCGCGTGGGACCTGGACGCCTTCGCCAGCGCCGGTGGCATCCGCTCCACGGCCGGCGACATGCTCACTTACCTCGAAGCGCAACTGCATCCCGAACGGGCGCCGTTTCGCGCGGCCCTTGTCGAATCCCAGGTGCCTTTCAACTACGTCGCCGGCAACCTGCGCAGCGCCCTTGCCTGGCAATACGATCCCGCCGACGGCGTCTACATGCACAACGGCGCCACCGGCGGCTTCACCAGCTTTGCCTTCTTCAACCCGCGGCGCGACTTCGCCGCCGTGGTTTTCCTGAATGCCGCGCCGGCGACGTTCCCTTTTATCCAGTTCCTGGGCGAGCATGTCCGGCAGCGCCTCTCCGGGGAACCGGCTTTATCGCTCACGCCCGTTTCCGTTCCAGCCGCGGGTCCCATCCGTTCCTTCTTCGCTTACTGGATCACCATGCTTGCGGCCGGCGCGTTCACCTTCTGCTGCGTGCTCGGCCTGCAGGGCTTCGCCGCGCAGTTTCTTCCCCGGCGGTGGTTCCTGCGGGCCTCCGCGTTCCTGCAACTCGCAGTCTTCTGCCTCTTCGTGAGCGGCTATTTTCTACAGCGGTCGCCGGCCACTGTGCTGGTGACCGGTTCGCGGCAGCCCTGGCTATCCTGGATTCCCTCGTATTGGTTCGTCGGCATGTATCAGCAGTTGAGCGGTTCGCTGCATCCGGCGCTAGAGCCCTTCGCGCGGCGCGCATGGATCGGTCTGTTCGTCGCCGTTTGCGCCACCGCCATAGCCTATGCGGCTTCGTATGTCCGCACCCTCCGCAGGATCGTGGAGGAGCCCGATATCGCCCCCGGTTTTAAGCACTCCTGGCTGCCGCCCTTCGGCGGCTCCTTTGAAACTGCCATCGCGCAATTCAGCATCCGAAGCCTGGTGCGCAGCCGCCAGCATCGCATGATCTTCGCCTTCTACATGGGCTTTGGTTTAGCCTTCGCGATCCTGTTTTTGAATGCGCCCCGAGAACTCGCGGGTCCATCGGCGGCAACCGCCGGCGATCCCTGGCATCAGCCTTCCGTCCCGCTGCTCGCTTCCACTATCGTCATGATGGGATTCTGGGTCGTAGGCGCCCGCGTGGTCTTCTCCCTGCCGCTGGACCTGCGCGCCAATTGGATTTTCCGCGTGATGCCGTTCCGCGCGGGGCGGCAGTGCCTCAGCGCCCGCCGCCGCGCGCTTTTCGCCCTGTCCGTGGCGCCCGCATGGGCGATTTCGGCGGCGGCGCTCCTCTGGCTGTGGCCATGGAAGCCAGCCGCGGTCCACCTCGCCCTTCTCGGTTGTCTCGGCATCGTCCTGGCCGAGTTCTCTTTCGACGGCGCTCAGCGGATTCCGTTCACTTGTTCCTATCTGCCGGGAAGATCGAATCTCCATCTCACTTTCTGGCTCTGGATCTACGTCATCCTGGGCGGGATCGTGGGGTGCGCCGTGGCCGAACTCCAGGCGCTCGAAAACCCCGTGGCAAGCGCCGCCGTTCTGGCCGGCTTCGGAATCGCGGCCCTGCTCACCATTCTGCGCAACAACTGGCTCGCCAGCCCCGGCCAGGCCGAGCTTCGTTTCGAAGAGGAACCGCCCGACCGGCTGCTGAGTCTGGATCTGTCCTGGGAAGGCGGATCGGCGCGGCATTCCCCCGGCGAATAGATAGGACCTGGCGTAGGGGCTCACCGCGTCCGCACCTTCAAACCCTGAAGG
>JADGNS010000599.1 GCA_017883355.1 Candidatus Solibacter sp. | reverse complement strand
GTGCCATAGCCCATGAGGACGAAGTTGGCGATCCAGATGGGGATCTTCTCGCCGCTGTAAGGATTGATGGCGTAATGGCCGGTGAAGAGGCCTTCCTTATCGATATCGCCCGGGTCGCGGCCGGCGCGCGAATCCACCATGGCTTTGGCGCGAGCCTTCAAGCCGTCATCGAGCAGCTCCGCGTTGAGCGGGTGTTCGGGTGCGAGAATCACGCACGTGGCGCCGTAGATGGTATCCACGCGGGTGGTGAAGACGCGGATGGGAGTACCGTCTCCCTCGAGGTGGAAATCGACCTCGGTGCCTTCGGAGCGGCCGATCCAGTTGCGCTGCATGGTGAGCACGCGCTCGGGCCAGCCGCCTTCGAGCTGCGCCATGTCGTCGAGGAGTTCGTCGGCGTAGTTGGTGATCTTGAGGAACCACTGTTCCAGGGCGCGTTGTTCGACGGGAGTGTCTTCATGGCGCCAGCAGCAGCCCTCGACCACCTGTTCGTTGGCTAGCACGGTGGCGCACCGGGAGCACCAGTTGACCAGAGCGCGCTTGCGGTAGGCGAGACCGCGCTCCAGCATCTTGAGGAAGAACCACTGGTTCCAGCGATAGTATTCGGGCTCGCAGGTGGAGACTTCGCGGTCCCAATCGTAACTGAAGGCGAAGCGGCGATGGGTCTGCTTCATCGCGGCGATGTTCTGCATGGTCCACTCGCGCGGCGGCACTTTGTTGGCGATGGCGGCGTTCTCGGCGGGCAGTCCGAAGGCGTCCCAACCCATGGGGTGAAGCACGTTGAAGCCGCGCATCCACTTATAGCGGGCGAGCGCGTCGCCGATCGAATAGTTGCGGATGTGGCCGATGTGGAGGGTGCCGCTGGGGTAGGGCAGCATCTCCAGGACGTAGAACTTCGGCTTGGCGGAATTCTCTTCGGCCTTGTAGAAATCGGCGTTCCGCCAACGCTCGTGCCACTTCAATTCGATCTGGATATGGTCGTAGGGCTTCTCGGGCATAGGGGCTGCTTGTTTGGGGGACTAGATTTCATCGTAGCAAGCCGGGAACCGTCAGAGGCGGACGGCGAGAGACTTGAGTTTGTCGAGATTGCGGCGGTCGTCGCCTTCCTGATCGACGGGGGTCTCGAGGATGAAGGGCTTGCGGCGGAGTTTGGGATGCGTGAGGATGCGAAGGAAGGCGTCCGCGCCGATGTGTCCTTCGCCGATGTTGGCGTGGCGATCGACGTGAGACGCGAGGGGGAACTTACTGTCGTTGGCGTGAATTACGTGCACATTGTCGAGGCCGAGCAACGCCTGGCCGCTGCGCAGGGTGTCGCGCAGACCGGCTTGGGTCGCGATATCGAAGCCCGCGGCCAGCAGATGACAGGTGTCGAGACAGTAACCGATAGAGAGACCGGTAAGTTCGCCGGCAAGGTCGCGCATGGACTTGAGTTCCTCGAACCGGCTGCCGAGGTGACTGCCCGCGCCCGCCGTGTTTTCCAGTAGGACAGTAACCTGGTGGGCGGGTAAGTGGGCCGCCGCATCGCTTAACCCCAGCACAAAGGCGGCGATTCCCTGTTCAACGGTCGCGCCCTTGTAACTTCCGGGATGCAGGACCAGATACTCGGCGCCAATCGCGTGGGCGCGCTCCAGTTCCCCGCGGAAGGCGACGATGGATTTGGCGCGTATCACCGGGTCGAGCGAAGCGAGGTTGATCAGGTAGTTGACGTGGATGACCAGCGGGTGCAGGTCGAAGCGGTCGCGCACGGTGCGCAGCAGGCGGACCTGATGGGGATCTGGAGCACTTGCCCGCCACATGCGGGGGCTGGCGGAGAAAATCTGAAAGGTGTTCGCGCCCAGGTCGGCGGCCTTGAGAGCCGCTGCTTCCAGCGAACCGGCTGTGGATGTGTGTATGCCGAGACGCACCGGTCCATGCTAACACCCGTGGGACATCCACCCGAGGCTGAGGTCCTTCCGAGGACGCCTGTCAGACGGACAGGACCCCTTCGCCAGAGTGTCAAGCTACTTACTGGACACTTGGCTGCTTACTGGACGCTCAGCTAGGCGAGGTGTTGCTGTGCGGCGTAGGAGACTGCCTCAGGGGCGTGGCGCAACGATACGTCGGCGTATTCGGCCGCGGTGGCTGGACCCTCCCACGCCACGGGATACTCGCGCAGACATCGCGGACAGATGTACTTACCATGCATCGGCCACATAGCTTCGGTGTGGACACTCTTACACCATGTAGAGCGAATCCAGTTCATCATATTGTTCTCCTCCGCTTAGTTACGCGTAAAAAGCTCCACGTAATTGGCTGGTCACGTTTTCCACAGCAATTCAGGTACCGAAGACTGGTGACGGGTTTCGGTCAGGCGTTGCAGTGCGACTGTACTGCTCGATACAAAAACGCTTGACACGCGCGCTGGTTAAATCGTACGATTGAATCGGTTGATTAAAGCATACGAATGACCGACACCAAGGACAAGATTTTGGATACCGCGGAACGGCTCATCGGAGAGCATGGCTATGCCGCCACTTCGCTGCGCCACATTATTGCGGAAGCGGGCGTTAACCTGGCCGCCGTGCACTATCATTTCGGCTCTAAGGAAGACCTGTTGGATGCCGTAGTGGCGCGCAAGGTGACACCGGTGAACGAGGCCCGCCTCGCCCAGTTGGACCGTGTGGAGGCGGTGGCGGGCAACGGGCCGGCGGAGGTGGAGAAGGTGCTGGAGTCCTTCTTCATGCCGACCGCGGAGGTGGCCAGCCGAAACCCGGGGTTCGTGCGCCTGATGGGGCAAATGCACGCGGAAGGCATGATGCCGCGGATT
Source organism: Candidatus Solibacter sp. (assembly GCA_017883355.1). Lineage (GTDB taxonomy): Bacteria > Acidobacteriota > Terriglobia > Bryobacterales > Bryobacteraceae > Solibacter. The sequence continues at coordinate 1,522 of JADGNS010000599.1, read as the reverse complement.
GTGGAGAAGCATTTCCAGGCGACGGGCCTACGTTTCGTGGCCGCTCTGCGGCGGGCACTTCCCGCATTGCCGGAGGAAGAACTGTTGTGGCGGGTGCATTTCATGGTGGGGGCGATGGCGCACGCGATGTGCCGCCCTCCGATCTTTCCGCAGGTGGCGAAAGACGCGGCAAACATAGAGCCGCGCATGAAGCGGCTGGTGACATTTCTGAGCGCGGGTTTCCGGGCTCCCGCGACCGCGGGCAAGGAGAAGAAGTAGATGCGATTGGCTTGGGCTTTGCTATGCATGGCGCCGCTGGCCGCGCAGCCGGTTCCATTGAGCCTGAAACGGGCAGTGCAACTGGCGGTCGCGCCGGAAGGTAACACGCGCGTGCAGCTAACGGAAGAAGCGCTGAAGCAGGCGGAATCGCGATCGGCGCAGGCGCGGGGGGCACTGCTGCCCGATCTCTCGGCGGCCTTCACGGATCAGAATCTGACGCGCAACCTGGCGGCCCAGGGGATTCAGGTCTCGGTTCCGATCCCCGGCTTCCACTTCCCGTCGTTCGTGGGTCCGTTCACGACCATGGACGCCCGTCTGTCGGCGTCGCAGAGCGTCTTCGATTTCAGTTCCATCCGGCGCTTCCAGGCGTCGAAGGTGGGGGTGAGCGCGGCGAAGGCGGACGTCAACGGAAGCGCCGAGCAGGTGGCGGCACAGGTAGCGCGCGCGTATCTGGCGGCGGTGCGCGCCGACGCGGACGTGGAGGCGGCGAAGTCCAACCTGACGCTTTCTGAAGCGGTGCTCAAACAGGCGGAGAATCAGAAGGCGGCGGGCACCGGCACGGGCATCGAGATCACGCGGGCGCGCGTGCAACTGGCCAACGACCGGCAGCGTCTGCTGGTGACGGAGAACGCGCGGCGCGCCGCCGGCCTGCAACTGCTGCGCGCCATCGGCCTGCGCCTGGATACCGAGCTGGTGCTGACGGACAAGCTGCAATACGTCCCGGTGGACGCGGTGACGATGGAGCAGGCGAAGGCGCAGGCATTGAACACGCGGCCCGATCTGGAGGCGCAGCGGGAGCGCGAGTCGACCGCTCGTCTCTCGGCGAGCGCCACTAAACTGGAGCGGCTGCCCACGGTGGCGGCATTCGGCGATTACGGGTCGAGCGGAACCGGCTTCGACAATTCCCTGCCGACGCGGACCATCGGGATTTCGGTGCGCGTGCCGTTGTTCGATGGCGGGCGGCGCGACGCGCGGCGGGCGGAATCGGCGTCGCAGTACCGCGCGGAGAAGGTGAAGACCAACGATCTCAAGGAGCAGATCGAGCTGGATGTGCGCCTGGCGCTGGATGCGCTGCACTCGGCGGAAGAGCAGGTGAAGGTTGCAAGGGAAGGGCTGGAACTGGCGGAGAACGAACTGGCGCAGGCGCGCCGGCGGTACGAGGCGGGAGTTGCCATCGGGGTGGAAGTGACCGATGCGCAAAGCCGTCTGGAGCGCGCGCGCGACAACCAGACCACCGCGCTATACAACTACAACGTGGGCAGGA
>JADGNS010000598.1 GCA_017883355.1 Candidatus Solibacter sp. | reverse complement strand
CCACGTCGTGCTCGATTTCAATAAGGCCTACAACCCACCCTGCGCGTTCACCCCCTACGCCACCTGCCCGCTGCCGCCGCCGGAGAACCGGTTGGCGGTCCGCATCGAGGCCGGCGAAAAGAAGTACGGGCACTAGATCCCGCAAGCGGCCTACAGGCAGGCTGAAGCATGCCCCACCAGCCGTCAGTGCATTGCCAGAGCCTCCAGATTGCGCAGCGAGTGGCCGATCCCCGCCTGGCGGTAGTCGCCAATGCGCGTATCCGCGATCGCCGCCAACATGCGTTTGTGAATTCGGATGAACAGCGAAGTGATCTCCTTGTCACGCCATCCGCGGTCGGTCTCCTCTTGCAGGATTTCCAACGCCCGGGCGCTCGAATACGCCTGCTTATAAGGCCGCGGATTGGTCAGCGCGTCGTAGATGTCCACCGTTTGCAGCACACGCGCCAGTAAAGGGATTCCGGTTCCTCGAAGGCCGTCGGGATACCCGGTTCCGTCCCATCGTTCATGGTGATTGCGGATCAGCGGCAGCACTCCGCTCAGCAATTTCAACGGACGGCAGATCTCTTCGCCCTGCACCGGATGGCCGCGCATGATCTCCCACTCCTCTGGGGTCAGTTTGCCCGGCTTGAAGAGTATCGAATCCGGGATACCCACCTTGCCGATGTCGTGCAGGTAGCCTCCCACATAAAGCGACAGAAGGCTGGCGCTGTCCAGCCGCATGGCCACGCCCAGGGTGACCCCCGAACACGCCAGACGCTCGCAATGTCCCGCCGTGTGACGGTCCCGCTGTTCCACCATCCGGGCAAGCGCGTGCAGCACGCCTTCGGTTTCGCCGAATGCCAGCGCGCCCATCAGCGGAACGTCTGCCTGGGAAACTTCCGGTAAGTCGATCTCCGGATCGCAGACCGCACCGGGTTTGCAAGCCGCGTGCGCCCGTAACTTCGATGCCTGCGTTTCTCCGTGTCGGTTCATCGTACTAGCTTTTATATCGGCAGAGTTTCTGGAAACATCACGGTCTAGGGCAAAATCGCCTTGGCTTTAACGTCTGACCACCGTAAGCGCCCGCCACGCCGAGTTGCCGGCCGCATCGTAGGCTCGCACCGTAAGCACATTGGTTCCCACCAGCAGAGGCACATTCGCCGACCACGACGCCGTTCCCGCCGCCGTTCCCGCCTCACCCGTCGAGTTCGTCCATCTGACGGCCGTGACCGCGACGTTGTCGTTCGCCACCCCGCTGATGGCGAAAGTGGAAGCGTTCGTCGAGGTGATGGTGAATCCCGGCGACTTGATCTGTAGCGAGGGCGGCGTGCTGTCTCCAGGCGTCGGCGGTGGCGTCGGCGTGGGAGGCGACGGCGTCGGCGACGGCGTGGGGGGTGCCGGAGTCGGAACCGGCGCCACGTTGCTTCCGTAGAGCGCGCGAATCCCCGCAATATCGTCGGCCGTCAACCCCGTCGACAGTTTGTAGTACGGATACATCACCGATCCCGGACGGTCGGTGTGCCCCAACCCGAGCGCATGCCCGGCCTCATGCAGCGCCACCGAGTAGAGATCCACGTTGGCCCCCACGCGCCACGCTTCATCGGCATCCAGGTGCATATCGCCCGCGATGGGCTCGGGGTTCGGCGGAGCGGGATAAAACGTATGCGCCAGCGTCCCGCCCGCGCCGTCGAAGGCGTACCCGTCACCGTGCGCCCCGCTGGCAAACAGGATGTCCATCGTCCGCTCGGCACCCTGCTGCCCCGTTGACAGGGTGAAATTGGCGTACCGCGTCCACTCCCGAAGTGCCCGTTCGATTTCGGACTGGGCCGTGGCCGCATCCATTTTGTTCGTCAGCGAGCGGATGAAATAGTGCAGCGCCACATTCCCGCCGCCATCCTGCGGCCAGCCGCGGCTCACCAGCACGTACTCGCCCACCGGACCGGCCTCCGTCGCCGCTCCCGCACAGCCGGCCAGCGGAATCCCCGCCGCCAGCTCGGCCGACGCGGGCATAATATATGCCACGTCATCGCACTCGGCCAGCGCTCCAAGGGCGCTGTGCGCCCCCGAGACCACCAATTGTCCGGCTAGCATCGACGCGTTCTCCAGCACGTCGAAGCCGCGCGCCCGCACTTCCTCGCGCGCCACAGCCATCTCCACATCCACGTGGAACACCACCAGCAGCGCGCCCGTTACCTGCTCCGCCAACAGCGGGCTGATCTTGTCGGAGGCCTCCATGGCTCCGGCCGAAACCACCGCAAGCCCTGCCAGATCCGGTGCCGCCGGCGAGGCTACCATCAGCGCCGCATCCGGCACGTATTGCAGCACCCGCATGCCGCGCCGCTCCAGTTCCCGACGCATCTCCGGCCCCGGTTCGGTCGGGAATTGCAGCAGAAAGTGGGTGGCGCGCCCCTGCCGGGGCAACGTCCTGGAAGGCCGCCCGCCCGCCGCCGCCGCTTTCAGATGGATCGCCGGCTGCGCCCAAGTACACGAAGCCAGCAGGCACAGGGCCACCAGAGCAGCGTTTAAGAAGTTCATGTCTGAAGCTCTGATTCTCTCTTCGGCTCATCGGGTGTCTGCCAGCCGTCAGAACGGCAAAATTTTGCCGGTAGGTGAGAATTTCTCGGCGCTCCCACCACTTACTGAGCAAAACCTAAGAATGAAGTACTACTGGTGCTTCTTGCCGCTCGCCGTCTGCGTTCCCCAGGCCCAGGGAGCCGACCCCGTGCGCGTGCTCTATCATGTCGAGACCGTGGCCGGCAGTTCCCGCATCGGCGACGGCGGACCCGCACTGGCGGCTCAATTCTCCAACATCCAGGGAATCGCCATCGATCGCCTGGGCAATCTCTACCTCTCCGATACCGGCAATCACCGCGTCCGCAAAGTGTCCGGCGGAGTCGTCGCCACTATCGCCGGCACCGGCGTCGCCGGATTCAGTGGCGATGGCTCTAGCGCCCGGAACGCGCAGCTCAATTTCCCCTACGGGCTGGCCCTCGATTCCGCCGGCAACCTCTACGTCGCCGATCTCGGCAACCAGCGCGTCCGCCGCATCGCTACCGACGGCATCATCACCACCGTCGCCGGCACCGGCCGCAGGGCCTCCTCGCCCGACGGCGCCGCCCCCACCGATACCTCCCTCCTCTCGCCGCGCAACGTCGCCGTCGATGCCGCGGGCAACCTCTACATCGCCGAGTTCGAAGGCCACCGCGTGCGCAAACTGACTCCCGACGGGAAGCTCTCCACCGTCGCCGGCACCGGCGTCGCCGGCTGGAGCGGCGACGGCAACCGCGCGCCAGCCGCCCAGATCAACTATCCGGCAGGCCTGGCGTTCGACCGCGCCGGCGCGCTCTATTTCGCCGATTCCGGCAACAACGCAGTGCGCAAACTCTACGCCGACGGCACCATCGGCACCGTTCTCGGACGCAACCCGGGCACCGCCCTCTTCAGCCCCCTGGCGGTAGCCATGGACCCGGCCGGAACCCTCTACGCCGGAGACTCCACCTTCGCGGTCCGCGCCTATACCACCGGCGGCCGATGGATCGGCTACGCCGGCACCGGAACTCCCGGCTTCTCCGGCGACGGCGGCCGCGCTACCAGCGCCTCCCTCAATTCGGTGAACGACATGGCGGCCGACCTCAACGGCAACCTCTATATCGCCGATGGCGTGCGCGTGCGCCGCGTGGACCCCGCGGGCGGCATCGTGAGTCTGGCGGGCGATGCCTACACCCATGCCGTAGGCGATGGCGGCGCCGCCACCCTGGCGCAACTCTACCAGCCCTCGGCGCTAACCCTCGACTCCGCCGGCAACCTCTTCATCGCCGACACCGGCACCCAGCGCGTCCGCCAGGTCACCCGCGACGGCGCCATCACCACCCTGGCCGGCACCGGGGACGCCGCGCGCGGCGCCGCCGATGGCAGCCCCGCCGCCAACGCGGCCCTCAACAATCCCATGGGCGTCGCCATGGATTCCTCGGGGAACGTGCTGCTGGCCGACACCTACAACCACCGCGTCCTGCTGGTTTCCCCGGGCCGCGCCCTCCGTACCACAGCGGGCACCGGGACCGCTGGCGCCAGTCCCGATGGCACTGCTCCCCTGGTCGCGCAATTGCGCGGTCCGCGCGCCGTATGCACGGACCGCACCGGCAATCTCTACATCGTCGATACCAGCAATCACCGCGTCCTCCGCCTGCCCCCCGGCGGGACCCTGCAAACCGCCGCCGGCAACGGCTCCAAAGGCAGCGCCGGCGACGAGGGCCCGGCCCGCCTCGCCCAGTTGAATACCCCCAGCGCCTGCGCCACCGATTCCGCCGGCAACCTCTTTATCGCCGACACCGCCAACCACGCCATTCGT
>JADGNS010000027.1 GCA_017883355.1 Candidatus Solibacter sp. | reverse complement strand
AGGTGGAAAACGAAGAGAGCAAACTGGTGGGAAATGCGACGCACCTCCCTCGGCTGTACTGAGACATCACCAACCTCCTTTTGCCTTACCGCCAGTACCTCAGGTCGCCTCGTTGCCCAGCGCTGGGGCTGCGTAAAGCCACTTCGGGCGACTCCCATACTTTTCGAGTTCTCGGGCAGTCGGAAACTCGCGCGCCTTTCGTGCACGCGAATAGCCGAAAGAGTTAGGGTAATTAAATGTGTACGTTTCAGGAGAAAATCGACACTTCTCGTGCGTCAATTCACCCAGCGCGGCGCCACCTCACGCGGAGGGTATCCGATCATGCCCTGTGGGCAAGGCTTTCAGCCCGCCAGGTCTGCGTGGCAGGCCCGCGTCCTAATCGCGCGGCGATCAGAACGTCACTCTAGGCGAGACCCATCAACGCGTCGGTCGCCGCCTTCGCCGCCGCATCCACCATCGCGTCACCGAAACATCTCCTCGCTCCCTTCGCTAGAGTGCGATCCGTTGATTCGTCCGCACTGTCACTTCCCGACGGTGCCCGATCACGGACCACGCGGAGACCGTGCAAGTGGACGAACCCTCTTGTCGAAGAGTACACCCGAGGGGTGCTGTTTGGCGGCACCTGGAACTGACCCCGTGAGGGATCGCCTCCTACTACCACCAGTCGGGGTGGGCGGCTGACCAGGAGCAGGCGGGTGCGGGGGCGAGCCAATCCAACGGGGTCTCGCCGATGGGGGCGCCGGGTGGGGCGTCGGGGGCGGGCATGACGCGCTGCGTATCGGCGGGGCGCTCCAGGAAGCGCTTGATGTCGGCGGCCAGTTGCCGGTGTTGCGCCTGTTCGCTTTCGCCTTGCAGAATGGCGCGCAGCAGGCGGCCGGCCAGCTTGTCGAGTTTGAAGGCGGCGATGGCTCGGACCTGACCGTTGGGCGACCCGGTGGCCAGCCAGGTGACGCGGTCCACGAAGACGCGCTCTTCGGCGCGGCGGATCTCGGCTTCGTAGGGGGACGCGGCCGGGGCGTCGAAGGTGGCCTTGGTCAGGCGGTCGATGACTTCCTCAAGGCCGGGGAGCGAGGGATCGACGGCGTGCTGCGCCACCATGCGGGCGGCGCGATCGAGTTGCAGGGTGAATCCGATGGTGACATCGGCCGCGACGGTGGCGGGACTGAGGGGATCGAAGGCGTCGCCGGTGGTGCGCGGGAAGAGTTCGCGATGGCGGCCGAAGCCCGGCGGACGCGGCGGGATGGCGTCGAGCGCCTGCTTGGGCACGGTGAGCTCGGCGGGCTTCAAGGTGTTGGCCAGAGCGTCGAGGGCCTTGCGCTGGTTGGCGGCGGTTTCCCACTTGACGCCGGTGCGGCCATCGCCGCGCATGGCGTAGACGTAATCCTGGCCGGCCACCATGGAGGCGGCGGATTCCACGGCGTAGCGGTGATACATGAAGATGGGGACGAGGGGTTCTTCGATGGTGGCCAGGGGCGCGCCGGTGCGAATGGTGCGTTCGCCCAGGCGGTCGAGGGCTGCGCGGCGCACCTTCATGAGGCGGTTGAGCTCGTCGGCCTGATTGACGCCGTTGGACCACTGATCGACTCGCGGGTGGAGGTCGGTATCCTGGTTGGTCATGTAGCGCAGGTCTTTGGCCCAGGCGTCGTTGAGGATCTGGGAAAGCTCGGCGGGTTCGTCGCCCTTCGGCAAGACGCGGTAGCCATAATTGATGGCGACCTTGTCCCATTCGCCGATGCGGGCGGGGTAGGCATCGGAGATATCGATGGAGCCATCGTCGCGCAACTTTTCCTGCGGGTGGGGATAGTCCATGACGGAGATCCATCCGAGGGAGCTGTCGTAGTAGTTGTGGCCGAGGCCGAGGGTGTGGCCGACCTCGTGGGCGGCGAGCTGGCGGATGCGGGCGAGGGCGGTCTGGTAGAGAATGGGGGGCCTCTCGTTGCCGGTGTCGTAGGGGGAGAGGAGGCCCTCGAAGATTAGGTAGTCCTGGCGGTCGCGTAGGGAGCCGAGGGTGACGGTGGCCTTGATGATCTCGCCGGTGCGCGGGTCGGCGACGGTGCCGCCCATGCTCCAGCCGCGGGTGGAGCGGTGGACCCAGTTGATCATGTTGTAGCGGATGTCCATGGGGTCGGCGCCATCGGGGAGGACGGCGACCTGGAAGGCGTTGCGGAATCCGGCGGCTTCGAAGGCCTGGTTCCACCAACTGGCGCCTTCGACGAGGGCGCGGCGGACGTCTTCGGGCGCGCCGGAATCCACCCAATACTGGATGGGCTTGACGGGGTCGCTGATGGCGGCGGAAGGGTCCTTTTTTTCGAGGCGGTGGCGGCGGAGGTAGCGTTTGACCATGGGTTCGCCGATGGGGGTGGAGTAGTCGACGAAGGAAAGGCCGCCGTAGCCGGCGCGCGGGTCGTCGTAGCGGGGAGTGTAGTGGTCGTCGGGGAGTTCGACGAGGGAATAGTGCTCGCGGAGGGTGACGGCTTCGGCGGTAGGAGTGACGCTGGAGACGGTGCCGGAGAAGAGACCGCCGCCGCGCCCGCCGCCGCGTCCGGCGGCAGCACCTGGGACGGCGAGAGTGGCGGTGGGGACGACGATGGGGGGCGGTCCCTGGTTGGGTCCGGCGCCACCACCGCCGCGTCCGCCCGCGGTTTCGTTGGTGAAGGTGAGGGTGACTTCGATCTCGGTGTTTTTGGGGAAGGCTTTGGTGCGCGGGAGGTAGACGGCGCTGCGGGAGCGATCGACGCGGTAGGCGGCGGGGCCGGCGCCGAGCGAGTTGCCGGCGCCGTGGCCGTCGCGGAGGAAGAAATCGGTGGCGTCGACGAGGACGCGGCCATTGCTTTCGGCGGCGACGGTGAAGCCCCAGAGGACGCTCTTGGCGAAGGAGTCCTCAACCGATTGGCGTTCGGCGGGATTGGGGCTGGAGGAGCGGAAGTTTTCGTTGCCCTGGACCATGAGGACGCGGGGGCCGACGCGCTCGAAGGAGACGATCTTGCCGCCGCCTTCCTGGCCGCGGTCGAGGCCGATATCGTTGGAGCCGAGTCCGGCGGCGAGTCCGGTGGCGTAGAGGACGGGGGTGTCGAGGCGGGGGATTTCGAGCCAGAGGTAGCCGGTGCGTTCTTCCCAATAGACGGGGAAGAAGCCGTCAATCTTTTGCATGCCGGCGGTGCGCTCGTCGATGGCGGGGATGCGGGCGGGCGACTGGGCGGCGGCGCCACGTCCGCCTCCTTGTTGGGCGTGGAGGGAGGCGAGGAGACAGAGGGCGGCAAAAAGTCGGGACATTAGCGAGAAAACCTCAGGGAACTATTGTATACAAGGCGGGGGAGAGGGATGCGCGGCTGCCGCCCCCTGCTAATGGGCGAACGCCGCCTGCACCGCGGGAGAGAGTTTGTCGGCGTGCGCCACCAGCATGGTCACTTGCCATCGCTGCGTATCCGATAACGTGCGCTCGAAGCCGGGCATGCCGGAAAGGCGAATGCCGTGTGTCACCTTCCAATAGGTGACGCCTTCCGCATCGTCGGTCACCATATCTTCCTTTTCGAATAGGCGGGGCGGCGGGGGGAACATCCCATTCGATATCGCCGTGTGCGGCAGTCCTGGAGCATTGTGGCATACCGCGCAGTGCTCTTTGTACGTATTCACACCGGCCAGCATGTTGGTGTCATCGAACGGAAGGGGATCCTTCTGGTCGCCGGCATTCCCAATACTCGCGTGCAGCGCCATCCTGGCGACGGTTTTCTCCAGCGGCAGGGGTGGTGCGGTAGTGGCCAGGGACACGCCTCCGCCACGCACGAACAAGTAACCGCCCGCGGCAAGCATCAAGATGGTTAGGACGACACCGAGAACAAATCCACGCATGGGTCACGACCTTTCCTAACCTGTGCTCCCAGCAATTGCCATGCCACCCGTTCTCCCGGTAAGATCGCGGAATGCAAAGCAACCGGGGAAGAAGTCCGAGCTTCGAAGCGGATGCACGGGGCGGAGCCGGCGGAGCCTTATGCCGTTATGCCGTGCCGCTGGTTGCCTTGACTTCGATGCGAGTCTGAACCAAACTCGCAAGGGGGGAAGAAGAAACTATGAATCGCCGTGAATTTCTGAGCGCCGGGGCCGTGGGCCTGGGTTTGTCCGCCAAAGCTCTGGCGGAACAAGTGGCGGACCAGAAGCCGAAGCGTGTCGGCATCATCGGTCCGGGGTGGTATGGCAAGAGCGACCTGTTCCGTCTGATCCAGGTGTCCCCCGTCGAGGTGGTCTCGATGTGCGACGTCGATAAGCAGATGCTCTCGCAGGCGGCGGAGATGGTGGCGGCGCGCCAGGCATCGAAGAAGACGCCTCGCCTGTATGGCGATTACCGCGAAATGCTGAAGGAGAAAGACCTGGATATCTGCATCGTCGACACGCCGGACCACTGGCACGCGCTGCCCATGATCGCCGCCGTGCAAGCCGGGGCGGATGTGTGGGTGCAGAAGCCGATCTCCGTCGACGTGGTGGAAGGGCAGAGCATGCTGGCGGCGGCGCGCAAGTACGGCCGGGTGGTGCAGGTGGGCACGCAGCGGCGCAGCACGCCGCACCTGATGGAAGCGCGCGACCAGATCATCCGCGATGGAAAGCTCGGCAAGGTGGGGCTGGTGGAAATCTACTCCTACGGCGGGGGGGGCGGGGGGCAGGATCCGCCGGAGACGGAGCCGCCCGCCAATTTGGATTACGAAATGTGGACCGGTCCGGCGCCGATGCGGCCGTTCATTCGCGGCAAGCATCCGAGGGGCTGGCGTTCCTACATGGAGTACGGGAACGGAACGCTGGGCGACATGGGGATCCACATGTTCGATATGACGCGGTGGTTCCTGGATCTGGGGTGGCCGAAACGGATCAGTTCTTCGGGCGGCATCCTGGTGAAGACGGGGAGGAAGGCGAATATCACGGATACGCAGACGGTAATTTTCGATTACGATGCGCTGAAGGTGGTGTGGCAGCATCGCTATTGGGGAGGTCCGGCGCCGGATCCGAAATACCCTTGGGGCGCGACCCTGTACGGCGATAAGGGGACGCTGAAGGCAAGCGTCTTTAGCTACGACTTCACGCCGGTGGGGCAGGGACAGGCGATCCACAAAGACGTCACCTACGAGCTGGATAAATATCCGGAGGACAATACGGAGCCGCAACTGGAGAAGCACTGCGCGCCGGCCATCCGGGGACACATGAGGGATTTTCTGGGGGCTATAGCGACGCGCGGCAAACCCGTGGCGGATATCGAGCAGGGTCACATTTCGACGGCGTGCTGCATTCTGGGGAATGTGGCGCAGCAGTTGGGGCGGACGCTGGCGTGGGATGTGGACGCAGGGCGGGTGGCGGGGGACGACGAAGCGAACCGGCTGCTGCGGCGGCCGTACCGGCAGCCGTGGGTGCATCCGGAACCGGGCCGGGTCTGAGGGGGCTTACAGGCGGAAGTTGACTTCGATCTGCGCTTGGACGGTGACCGGCTGACCGTCCTTCATGCCAGGCTTGAAACGCCATTTGGCGACGCATTCCAGGGCTCTTTCATCGAGGCCCATGCCGAGGGCGCGGAGCACCTTCATATTGGTGGCCCAGCCCTCCGGGTCGATCTCCGTATAAAGCAGTACCGTGCCCTGCAATTTGGCCGCGCGCGCCTCTTCCGTATACTCCGGCTCCACTCTATAGATCAGCATGGGTGCGGTGACGCCCCCGCCGACGCGGTACGGGCTGGAGCGCGTGGCCGGAAACAGGCTGACCTGAAGCGTTTGGCCTTCGGAGGTAGCTTCGCCGATCAGGGAACGCGGGGTGGCCGTTAGCTGGAAAGCCACCATGTGGTTGACTCGGTCCGGCGCCTGGAAGGTCAGGCGATCGCCGCGCAGTTCGGCTTTGTCGATCGGCATCTGGCGTTCGCCGGAGTCAAAGGCGATCACGCCGGAGAGTTGCTGACCTTGCTCGTGCAACGTCAGGGTTAGCGGCACGGCGGGGCCGCTGGGCGGCCTCATGAAGCCGGTCCACTGGCCGGACACCTCGGCGGCAGTCAGGCCGGCGGCCAGCAGAAGGAGGATAACGGGGGCGCGCTTCATAGGTTCAGGGTCCACGGACAGGATAGCAAACGCACGTCCGAGCTGCGCTCTGATGCACAAGGCGGAGCCTTCCCGCGAAAATGCGTGCTTGCCCGGCAATCGCTCCGGACCCAGAGGGTACCCCGGTCGCGGCTCTGATTGGCGCCGCGCACTTCGTAATCGGAGCCGCGACCGTGAGGGAGCGTTCACCCGATGGTCAGCAGTATTTTCATCATTCGTTTGAGACGCCGCAGGCGTCATGAGCAACTTATGCCACTAGAACGTGAAGCCGACCAGGAATTCGGCCTGATTCTGCTTGCTGTTGATCAGGCCCGTCGGGTCGAGGAAGTGTTTCGCGCCCCATCGCGTGAAACGCACCTCCGGGGTGATGTGGATCACCAGCGCCTTCACGTCCACGCCCGCCCCCACCACGTAGCCGCGCGTCGTGCCGTTGCTCAATTCGGCCGGGCTCGACGTGGTGGTCGATTTGGTGACACTGGCTACCACGCTCGTGACCGTCTGCGTCAGACCGCTCAGCTTGTCCCACGCCACGCCGGCATCCACGAACGGGTGGACGATCTTCCCCTTGAAGCGGTACTTGGCAAGAATCGGAAACTCCCATGCGCCGCTGGTGGTGTCGATATTGGTCAGGTTCGAGGTGAGGTTGCCGATGCCGTTGCTCGCACTGTAGCGAAAGTGGCGGTACAGAACGTCTACCTCCACGCCGAGTCCGAAGGGCAGGCGCGCCTCCGCCGTCACGCCCACAATATATCGATTGGTGGTCGTAGAGGCACTAATATTCTGCGCGCGCGCCGCGTCCACAAAGTCCGACAGAGGCATGCCGCCCTTGACGCCGAAGGAAAATGGCTGGGAAAATGCGGCCGCGGCCGCAAGAAACAATAAGCAGAATGGTTTCATAGTGTAAAAGATTCCCCCAAATATACCCGCCGGACCTCCGGATCGCGCGCCAGCGCTTCCGGACTCCCGGCGCGAAAAATGCGCCCGCTATCGATAATGTAGGCACGGTCGGTGACCACCAGGGTGGCACTGACATTGTGATCCGTCACCAGAATCCCGATGCCGATTCGCTTCAGGTCGAAGATGATGCGCTGTAGCTCCAGCACCTGAATGGGGTCAATGCCGCTGAAGGGTTCGTCGAGCATCAGAAAGCTCGGATTGATCACCAGAGAGCGGGCGATCTCCACGCGCCGCCGCTCGCCTCCGGACAGCATGTAACCGCGGCTGCGGCGCACTTTCTCGAGGCCGAGTTGATCCAGCAGACGCTCCATGGTCTCGCGGCGCTCGCGCGCCCGCATGGGCAGCGTCTCCAGTATCGCCATCAGGTTTTCTTCCACCGTCAGTTTGCGGAATACGCTCGCCTCCTGCGGCAGATAGCTGATGCCGCGGCGCGCGCGCTGGTACATCGGCAGGTCGGTGATGTCCTTATCGTCCACCAGGATGCGCCCGGAATCGGGCGAGATCAGACCGACGATCATGTAGAAGGACGTGGTCTTCCCCGCGCCGTTGGGGCCGAGCAGCCCCACCACTTCGCCCTGCTGGACGAACACCGTGACGTCGTCCACCACGCGGCGGCCGCGATAGGTCTTGGAAATTTGCCTGGTTTCGAGTTTGCTCATGCGGTGGGACGGCAGGTCCTATTTCCCCTTCTTCCGGTTGATGCGGCTGTTGCCGGGCTTCTCTGGTTCGCCCGTCATCAACAGCCTATCATCGTTGGCGAAGTAGATGGCTTCCTTGCCTTCCGTCGTATTGGATTGCGGATTGGTGAAGATTTTCTCCACCATTTTTACCCACGGGCCGCGCAGGATCACCTTCTGGTCCGCGGTGTAGTACTCGGCGTGCTCGCCGGTGCCGGTGCGCGTGCGGTCCTTGCCGGTGGAGAAGATTTCCACCGCACCATCGGCGTAGGCCTTCTCCAGGCGCGACTCGGCGCCGGATTCGCCCAGGAACGCGCGCAGTTCCTGGCTCTTCACCTGCAGCCCCGGACGTTTCAGTTGGACGCCGCCCGTGTAGTGCGTCAGGCGGCTGGCTTCCGTATAGACCATGTGCCCGGCGTGCACTTCGGTGAGCACGGGAGTCGCGGCCTTCTTGGTTTTTTCGTCTTTGGGCTCTTCCCACAGATTGGTCAGTACGTGCCCGTCCGCCACCAGGGTGCGTTTCTGGGGATCCAGGGAGCGATCCACGTCCACCACGTCGGCCTGGATCCGGTTGGCCCCCTGCCACATTTGTACGGCGCCTTCGTAGTGAATTTGCCGGTTGCGATTGCGCGAGTCCATCTTGCGCGCGGTGGCCTGCAAGGGGTCGTCGCCGGAGAGCATTTCCGAATTCTTTTTCTGGTCCTTATCGGGCAGGCGGCTGGAAGTGACGTTGCCCTCGGCGACGAAATCGCCGGTGCGCTGGTCCAGCCGGATGTGGTCCGCGGCGGTGGATCCGGTAGCGTCCCAAATCCGCGCCGCGTTCTCCAGCAGGATCAGATTCTGGGCGGCATCCATCGTCGCCTTGGCGGCGCGCGCTTTGCGATCGCCTTCCTCGTAGGCGAAATCGCCCGATTGCTGCATGCTCACCATCTGGCTGGTCTTGGGATCGAAGCGCGCTTCGAGTTCCCGGCTGGTGGTCGTGCTCGCCACCCGATTGCGCCGGCGATCCTCCGCGTTGGGCTCCGTCCGGGTCTTCACGCCGGCCGCGCGAAAGCTGTCCAACCGGTTCTGCGGGCCGTAGGCGATCACGAAATCTCTGCCATCCAGCAGACGATGGTGCTGCGCCGGCAGGTTGGGCAGGAACTCCAGCGTGCCGGGCGCTTTGGTGACCACCGATTCCATTTCGCGTCCACCGGGCCTCATCTTCATTTCCAGCGTCTCGCTGCGCAGCACATGGGTTTCGCTCAACTGACGTCCCGGAACCGGCAGCGGTTTCGAGGTCACCACCGCGTTGCCGGTGGCCGCCACCCGGGTCAGCACGCTCTCCCGGTCATCCGGCTGGAAATCCAGATCGACCCGGTTGGCGGTCACCGTGGTTTCCGCGGCGTCCGTGGTCGATACCAGGCTGGCATCGCGGTTGCCGTTGATCTTCCGCGCCAGGCCGTCGTCATCGAAATCCATGGCCAGTTCCTCGGCGGCGTAGCGCAGTTTGCGGTTTGGGTAGTCGTCGCTGCCGTGGGCGTGTATGGCGGTGATGGTGCGGATCACCTTATCCTGCAGCTTGACCACCACCTGGTTGCCTTCCACGATCATGCCTTCGCGCGTCATGCGGCCCCACGGCTTGAGCCAGATCTCGCTCGTGGTCTCGTGATAGGCCAGCGTGGCGGCCTCGATCTTCATCGGCTTGGCGTGGGTCCCCGGCGGATTCCAATGGACCTCGACGTCGCGCTTCATCAGCAGCTCGTGGCTGGCCGGATCGTAGGTGGCGCCGGTGGCCTTGCCGTCGCCTTTTTCAAAAACGAAGCTGGAAGGCTGGTCCGTATCCACGCGCCCGGTGTCGCTGTCGCAGGTCAGGCCGGAGGTTTTGATGACGGTCGGCTGCCTGGCCGGCGGCCCTTCGAGGGGCAAATTGAGCGTGATTTCAACGTCGCCTTGCGAATACAGACTTTTTTCCTTGTTGTGGAACGCGGCCGCGGAGCTCTTCACCAGGTCGAACGTCTTGCCGTCCTTCCCGTAGATCTTCATGGTGACGTTCGTGAGATCCACAAGCGAGGCGTCCTTCACCTGCTGCATGCGTTCGGCGTCGATGTCCGATTTCTTGCGGCCGGTTTTCAGGTCCGTGGAGCGATACTGCCAGTGCAGCGAGGAGGCACTCAGGCCCGCCGCCAGCGGAGCGGGAGAAACCGGCGCGTCGCGTGCCAATAATTTCTTTTTTGCCCGGTATTGGTAGACCACGCCGCCGAGGATCGCGGCTATTGCCACCAGCAGGAGCCAGCGCATACCTCGCATGAAGATAACTCCAATATACCGCGCTATCCTGGCAGAAGCCGACTATGAAACCCATCCGCATCCTGGTCACCGGCGGCACCTTCGACAAGGAATACAACGAGCTCACCGGCGAACTCTTTTTCCAGGGCACGCACACCGGCGACATGCTCCGTCTGGGCCGCTGCCTGCTCGAAGTGGAGATCGAAACCCTCATGATGATCGACAGCCTGCAGATGACCGATGCCGGCCGCCGCCACATCCTGGAGCGCTGCCGCGCCGTCCCCGAAAGCCGCATCGTGATTACCCACGGCACCGACACCATGGCGGAAACCGCCGCCGTGCTCGGTCCCGAACTCCAGGGCAAGACCATCGTGCTCACCGGCGCGATGGTGCCCTACACGTTCGGAAGTTCGGATGGATTGTTCAACCTGGGTACGGCCCTGGCCTTTGTGCAGACTCTCGGCGAGGGAGTGTACGTGGCGATGAACGGGCGCTGCTTCCCCTGGCACGCTGTGCGTAAGGATAAGAAAAAAGGCATCTTCGAGTCGGTGCCGGGGTTGCTGTGACTACTCGAAGGCATCGGCAGATTATCTTAGCGTGATAGTGTCAAGTTTTTTAACTATATTGTTTTTATCTGTTTGCGGCATAATCTTGTCACTCTATTGCGAAGTGTGCTAATAATACTAGTGGAACTCAGCAATTCTGCTTGAGTGCCGTCGTAGACCAAATACCCAAAAATTTCGAAAGTGGGAGGTTGTTAATCCATGAAGATTCGTCCGCTCTATGACCGCATCGTGGTCAAACGGATCGAGGATAAGGAACAGATGCAGGGTGGTCTGTACATCCCCGATACCGCGAAAGAAAAACCGCAGGAAGGTGAAGTAGTAGCCGTAGGCAAAGGCAAGCGCCTGGAAGACGGCAAGGTTGTGGTGCTCGATGTTCAAGTCGGCGACCGCATCCTGTTCGGCAAGTACTCCGGCAGCGACATCAAGCTGGATGGCGAAGAATACATGATCATGCGTGAGGACGAAGTCCTCGGAATTCTGGACGCACAGCCGGTAGCGGCAAAGAAAGCGAGCTAAGGAGCTTAACACTATGGCGAAACAAATTGTATATTCCGATGCCTCCCGGCAGGCGATTTTGCGCGGCGTGAACCAACTCGCCGACGCGGTCAAAGTGACCCTCGGCCCCAAGGGCCGCAACGTGATCCTCGAGAAGAAGTTCGGCGGACCGACCATCACCAAAGACGGTGTCACGGTCGCCAAGGAAATCGAACTCAAGGATCCGCTGGAGAACATGGGCGCCCAGATGGTGCGTGAA
Source organism: Candidatus Solibacter sp. (assembly GCA_017883355.1). Lineage (GTDB taxonomy): Bacteria > Acidobacteriota > Terriglobia > Bryobacterales > Bryobacteraceae > Solibacter. The sequence goes on along the minus strand of JADGNS010000027.1, from coordinate 1,889 downwards.
GTGGCCTCCAAGACCAGCGATGTGGCCGGCGACGGCACCACCACTGCCACCATCCTGGCGCAGAGCATCTACCGCGAAGGCGTCAAGGCCGTTGCGGCCGGCGCCAACCCGATGGCCCTCAAACGCGGCATCGATAAGGCCGTCGAAGTGGTCACCGAGGAAGTCAAGAAGCTCTCCAAGCCCGTGTCCGGTGACATGATTGCCCAGGTGGGCACGATTTCCGCCAACAGCGACCACACCATCGGCAACATCATTGCCGAATCCATGAAGAAGGTCGGCAAGGACGGCGTGATCACGGTCGAAGAGTCCAAGACCATGGTGACCGAGTTGGATACCGTCGAAGGTATGCAGTTCGACCGCGGCTATCTCTCGCCCTACTTCGTGAGCGATGCCGAGCGCATGGAAGTGGTTCTGGAAGATCCCTACATCCTGATCCACGAGAAAAAGATCAGCAACATGAAAGATCTGCTGCCCCTGCTCGAGCAGATCGCCCGCTCCGGCAAGCCGCTCCTGATCGTCGCCGAGGAAGTCGAAGGCGAAGCGCTCGCTACCCTCGTGGTCAACAAGCTGCGCGGCACCCTGAACGCTTGCGCGGTGAAGGCTCCGGGCTTCGGCGACCGCCGCAAGGCGATGCTCGAAGACATCGGCATCCTGACCGGCGGCAAGCCGATCATGGAAGATATCGGCGTGAAGCTGGAAGGCGTCCGTCTCGAAGACCTCGGCCGCGCCAAGCGCGTCACGGTGGACAAGGATAACACCACCATCGTCGACGGCGGCGGGCAGTCCAAGGCCATCGAAGGCCGCATCAAACAGCTCCGTTCCCAGATCGAAGAAACCACCAGCGATTACGACCGCGAGAAGCTCCAGGAACGTCTGGCGAAGCTCGCCGGCGGCGTCGCGGTGATCAAGGTCGGTGCGGCTACCGAAACCGAAATGAAGGAAAAGAAGGCCCGCGTGGAAGATGCCCTGCATGCCACCCGCGCCGCGGTTGAGGAAGGCATCGTCCCCGGCGGCGGCGTCGCGCTGTTGCGCGCAGCCAGAGCCCTGGCCAACTTCAAGATCGATGGAGACGAGCAGATCGGCGTCACCATCGTGAAGCGCGCCTGCGAAGAGCCCATCCGCCAGATCGTTTCCAACTCCGGCACCGAAGGCGCCATCGTCGTCGATAAGGTCCGCGAGAACGAAAACCCCAACTTCGGCTACAATGCGCAGACCGATACCTACGAAGACCTGGTAGCGGCGGGCGTCATCGATCCGACCAAGGTGACCCGCTCGGCCCTGCAGTACGCCGCGTCCATCGCCGGCCTCATTCTGACCACCGAAGCCATGATCGCCGATATCCCCGAGAAGAAGGCGGCTCCAGGCGGTCCCGGTGGCGGACACGGCCCCGAGATGGATTACTAAGCACCTCGATTGCAGTGAACCTTTGCCGCGCTCCCGAAAGGGGGCGCGGCTTTTTTTATGCGGTGCGCGGCTTCCTGCGCGGTAAGGCCTACCTTCCGAGCACCGTGTTGATCCCGGTGAGAAGTAATTCCAACTTTGCGCGGGGAAGCTTGCCGACCCGCTCCGTGAAGAGGTCCCTATCCAGGGTCAGAATCTGAGAGACATTCGCAACGGAATCTTTTGGCAGTCCAGTAACACGGGCCGAAAGCAGGACGTTCCCAGGCGCGTCCGCCCACCGAAGATTGCTGGTCAGCGGGACGCACACGATTGTGGCGATCCGACTGCGGTTCAAAGCGTCGCCCTGTACAACGGCAACCGGCCGTCTAAACCCAGGACCCGATCCCACCGGGGCCGGCAGATCGGCCCACCAGACCTCGCCTTGGGAGATCACCATTCACTTCGCTCTAAAATGCGATGGGCGGCCGATGCCACGAACTCCTTGGTGC
>JADGNS010000597.1 GCA_017883355.1 Candidatus Solibacter sp. | reverse complement strand
CGCTGCGTATCAGAACCGCGGCCACTTTCTGAAGAATAGATCCGATATCCGACGAAACGTCCGCCGCCAGCTCCGCTTTCACCGCCGTGAAGCCGCGGTCCATGTTGATCCCGTGATCGGCGTCGCCGATCGCCGAGTCCAATTCCGTGAGCCGTTCCCGGTTCCAAATATAGACTTCCTGCAGCGCGTCCAGCCACTTCCGCACTTCTGGGTTGCCCACCGTCACTGGCTCACATCCCCCAACGCAGCCCTGCCGTGACCACCGGATCGTCCCATAGCGACAGCATCTCGTCGTCGGCTTTGAGCAAAGTGATCGAGCAGCCGGCCATTTCGAGGCTGGTGATGTAGTTGCCCACCAACCGGCGCGCCACGCGGATTCCCAGGCCTCGCAAGATCCGCTCCAGTTCCCCATAGACCAGGTAGAGTTCCATCAAGGGCGTGCCGCCCAACCCGTTGACCATGGCGATGACGTTGTCGCCACTGCGGAACGGCAGGTCCGCCACGACCGTCGCGGCCATGCGCGCGGTCAGCTCCCGGGCGGGTAACAGGGGGATGCGCTCCCGCCCCGGCTCACCGTGGATGCCGATGCCCATCTCCATCTCGTCCGGGTCCAAATCGAAAGTCGGCTTGCCGGCCGCCGGCACCGTGCAGGAGGTCAGGGCCATCCCCATGGAACGCCCATTCTGGTTGACCTTGCGGCAAACCTCTTCCACGCGTGCCAGATCGCAGCCGCGTTGGGCAGCGGCGCCGCACAGCTTTTCCGCCAGCACGGTGGTCCCAACGCCGCGGCGGCCCGCCGTGAAGAGGCTGTCTTCCACGGCAACATCGTCGTTGATGACCACCGCCCGCACTTCCACGCCCCGCGCCTGGCAGAGTTCCGCCGCCATTTCGAAATTCATGATGTCGCCCGTGTAGTTCTTGACGATATGGAGCACGCCCGCTCCACCGTTGACGGCGAGCGTGGCGGCTTCGATCTGATCCGGTGTCGGAGACGTGAATACCTCGCCGGGACAGGCGGCATCGAGCATGCCTCTGCCCACGAACCCCGCATGCATCGGTTCGTGCCCGCTGCCCCCACCGGACACGATGCCGGTCTTGCCCTGCACCGGCGCGTCAGCCCGGACCACGTATACCGGCTCCAGGCAAACTCTGAGAATATCCGCATGCGCCAGGGCCAGCCCAGCCAGAAACTCCCGCCGCGCATCCCGCGGATCGTTGATCAGTTTCTTCATCCGTCTTCTCCGGTGGAGAGCTTAGAATCTATCCCAGTGCGGCACTTCGGAAAGCGGCCGCTTGTCCTTCAAGGGCTCCTCGACCGGATGCCCGATGGAGAGCAGGCTGATCGGCTTGTCCCCGGCGTGTCTTCAAAGCCTCGATGCAGTCCATCCCGGAAGACCAGCCTAGCATATTGTGCTCGTGGCGCCGGCGACTTTTGCCGCCGGTTCTTTTCGCCAGTGGCCGCGCCGCCCGGCCTGATTGCCCCAGGATAACCGCTCAGAGATATACTCATCGGAGGTTCCTACGGAGTGAGACGATGCGACAACCGATACTCAGGGCAAAGCCCGCCGCGCTGACGCTTCCATGCCTGCTGTGCTGCGTGTTGTTTGCAGCGGCCGGTACGAGCGTTGCGGCCAATACACCAGGACACTTCAAGAGCATCGTCTTCGGATGCCATTCCGATACCCTGGCTGATTTTGAGAGCTTCGCCCGCAGAGCCAAGCAATCCGGTGCCACCCATATTGTGCTTACCGCCGAGGACCTGCCCTGGGCCACCTGGCAACTGGACACTCCGGGCGACCCCTATCCGGCGTGGGCGATGTCGAATGTCGGCCTGCTCAAGGTCTCACCGCCCGAAGCTCTGAAACCATATCTCCCTCAAGACTATGCCGACACAGTGATCGGGATCCTCCGCTCCCGATGTGCCGTTTTGCGCAAACTCGGTCTGAAAGCCGCCTTCACGACGTTCGAGCCACAGATCCTTCCCGAGCGGGTATTTGAGGCTCATCCTCTCTGGCGAGGGCCGCAGGTCGATCACCCGCTGCGCTCCCGCGTGCCACGCTTCGCCCCCTCGATTGACAACCCGGACGTGCTCGCTTTGTATCGGGAGTCGATAAGAACGCTGCTGACGGCATGCCCGGAGATCGAGATTCTTTCTCTGCACACCAACGACTCCGGTTCGGGAATAAGTTGGAGCGGAGGTCTGTATCAGGGTCCAAACGGTAGTTCTCTCTATCGTGACCGGAAAATGTACCAGCGTTATCACGACTTCTTCGCGGCTCTCCAGGCGGGAGCGCGCGACGCGCGTGAGGGACGCCTCGAGATCGACGCGGAATGGGTGCGCGAGAGCGCGCCGGAATTGATTGCCGGCCGCCTTGGCCCGGGAATGGCAGTCGCCAACCTGGAAGGACCGGGTGCGACCCCCTACAAGGCAGAGGTGGGTTTCCTGTTGGATTACTTCTACCCGTTTTACCCCGCCCAGGGAGTCCCCTTGCCCGTGCGTTATCTCGAAGAACTCGAACAAGCCTCAAAAAGCGCGGCGCCGCGACTCTTTTACCTGACCGGCGACCGGTTCAATTCCGATTTGTATTTTCAGATCTACGACGCGTTCGTAAAAAACCCGACCCACGACGAAGTCTCCCGGTTACAGCTATTGCGCGCGATTGCGGGTGGCTATGCCGGTGAGGGCAGCGCCTCAGCGCTTCTGGATGCATGGCTCGCGCTACACCGTATCCAACGCGACATAGCGCTGGTCGATTTTGGGGGCACGGTCTTCTATATCGGCTCCGTCCACCAACGCTGGCTGACCAGGCCCTTTGTGCCGTTTCCCGAGGAGTTGACCCAGGAGGAGACGCAGTATTACCGGAAGTATCAGTTCCAGGCGAGGAGCGAGGATCGCGCTCGCGATCTGGGCGACTTGCAGGGGACCCGGCAATATCAGGGACTGGGCGGCGCGGCGCTCTCCGCCAATCTGTTCGTGCGGATGCTCTCCGAATTGGATAGAGCCCGCGGCGATCTCCGCACGATCGCGGAGACTTCCGGGGGCGACCGCCGGCAGCGGCACCTCCTGTTGGATGAGCGATTGAAGGTGTTTCAGGCTCTCGTCAACAATTGCCGGGACGCGATCGAGTACCAGCACGATCTGGAAAGCATAAAGGGCCGGAATCTGGGTCGCGCGGTCGAGTTCCAGGAGGAGTTGACCGATATTCCGGAATGGCGCGCGATCAAGGATGTGGCAAGGCGGGAGATCGATAACAGTAGTTTGCTGATCGAACTGCTGCAATCGCAGAAAGCACCGTTACTCGATCTCGGCAAGACAAGCTCCGAAGAAAACATACGCGTACTTGGGCCGGACCTCATCGATCAGCTCCGGAAGAAGATAAAGATCATGATCGCCCACTGGGAGGACTACGAGAGACTGTTTATAAAAGAAGGCAGCGAGACACCGAAGTCCACTGCCATCCCCCGTTAGGGAAATGACTGCGGAAGCCACCCTGGCGGCCTGGGTCGCACCGCGGAACCCGTCAGTGGACGCCACCTACCAGCAGCAATAGCCGCCGTCGATCACCAGATCGTGGCCGGTCACCATGTCGGATGCTTCGCTGGCAAGATACACGACCCCGCCCTGCAAGTCGGTAAGGGCGCACAGCCTGCGCATGGGAATCATTTCGATCCAGCGGTCCATCTTATCCTTTCCCTCGGGCGTGGCGATGAGGTCGGCGAGCAGAGGGGTCATGGTGTAGCCGGGGCTGATGGAGTTGACGCGGATGCCCCGGTCCGCCCATTCCGCGGCCAGCGACCGGGTCAGATGGATCACCCCGGCTTTGGATGTGTTGTAAGCAGACTGGTTCTGTGGCCGGTTCACGATGCTGCCGGACATGGAAGCGGTGTTGACGATCTTGCCGTAGCCTGCCTCGAGCATGAGCGCCGCCTCGGCCCGGCAGCACCAGAAAACGCCATTCAGATTGACGTCCAGAATTCGGCGCCACTGTTCGTCGGACAGTCTTTCGGAGTCCTCCCAGGCGCCGATGCCGGCGTTGTTCACGGCGATCGTCAGCGTGCCCCACGCCTCCCGCACGCTCGTGATCATGGCGTTCACCGCGGCCGGATCGGTGACGTCTGCCTGGATCGGCAGGGCCGTAATCCCGTGTGCCCGCAGTTCTTCGGCGACGGCGGCGGCCTTGGCGCCCGCGATGTCGGCCACCGCCACGGCGGCTCCAGCCTGGCCGAGAGCAAATGCCAGCGCCCGGCCGATACCCTGGCCCGCACCGGTTACCAGCGCCGTGCGGCCGGCAAGACCGAACCTCTCCAGAATCGGGCGGGCACCGAGCACGGGATCC
>JADGNS010000596.1 GCA_017883355.1 Candidatus Solibacter sp. | reverse complement strand
TTTGCCGTGGCATAAGTTGCTCATGACGCCTGCGGCGTCTCAGACGAATGAGGAGAATACTGCTGCCCATCGGCATCCGCTCCCTCACGGTCGCGCCTCGGTTACGAAGCGCGCAATGCCAATCCGAGCCGCGACCGTGAGGGAGCGGATGCAGGACAAACACTATTTTCGAGGAAGGCTCCACCCTGCCCCCTCTCACTCATGCCGCAGCGCCTCCAGCGGATCGATGCGCGCCGCGCGCCGCGCCGGCAACAGGCCCGCCCCTACCGCCACCGCCGCCAGCAGAACCGTGCCTTCCGTCAGCACGACGGGGTCCGTCGGGCTCACCTGATACAGCAGGGTGGTCAGCAAACGCGTCAGCACCCCCGCGCCGCATAATCCCAGCGCCACCCCGAACGCCACCGGGCGCAGCGATTGCACCAGCACCATCCACAGCACATCCGCCTGGCGCGCGCCCAACGCCATGCGGATGCCGATCTCCTGCGTGCGTCCCGCGACGATGTAAGACATCACCGCGAAGATCCCGGTGCCGGCCAGTACCAGCGCGAGCACGGCGAAGCCCGAGAGCACGCTGGTCGCCATGCGCGGTTGCCACACCGCGTCGGCCACCACCTGTTCCATCGAGGTCATGGCGGCGATGGGCACGTTGCGGTCGATGGCGCGAATGCGCTCCCGCACCAGCGGCGCCAGCGCGGCCACCGGACCGGCGGTGCGCGCCACCAGGGTCATCGAAAGGAAACTGGCCGGGTTGTGCAGGTAATCGGCATCCTGCAAAAACGGGAGGTACATCTCCTCATCGGCGCGCGCAGCCCAACTCCACTGCTTGGCGTCGTGGATCACGCCGACCACCGTCATCCAGGGTTTGGCGTTGCGCGCATCCACCCGGGAATCCAGGCGGAATCGTTTGCCGATAGCGTCTTCGCCGGGCCAGAAGCGCCGCGCCATAGTTTCGTTGATCACCGCGACCGGCGGCGCGGTCTCGGTGTCCCGCTCCTCGAAATCGCGCCCGCGTTCCAGTCGCATGCCCATGGTGTGGAAGTACCCCGGCAGCGCCACGCGGTAGGCCGCCGAGGGAGTGTCGCCCGGCCGCGGCGCGGCGCGGCCTTCGATCACCACGCCGAAGCGGAACAGGTCGCCGGCGATGGGTACGTGATTCACGGCACTTGCCGACAGCACTCCGGGCATGGATCGCAGTTGTGCCACCACCTCGCGATAGAGGGCGGCGCGCCGATCGGCCGCCGCATGTTCCGATCCCGAGACCGGCAGGCTGATGGCCACCACATGGTGCGGGTCGAACCCGGGGTCGAGGTCCCGCAAGTTGCGGAAACTCCTTACCAGCAGCCCTGCGCCACAGAGCAGCATCAATGCCAGCGCAATCTCCGACACCACCAGCGCCCCACGGATACGCAATCCCGAACGGTCCGCCGTGGACCCGCGCGCGGCCTCCTTCAGCGACGCGTTGAGGTCCGTGCGCGAGGCGCGCCACGCCGGCATCAAACCGAACAGCAGCCCGGTGATCAGGCAAACCGCGAAGTTGAAGGCGATCGCCGGGGCGCCCATGGCGATCTCCTGATGGCGCGGCATGCGGAAGTTGCCCGCGGCGGGCAGACCGGCCACGAAAGCGCCCACCGCCCACCACGCCACCAGCAGGCCGAGTGCGCCCCCGGCGAAGCAGACCAACAGGCTCTCCGTCATCAATTGCCGGACCAGCGCGCCGCGCGACGCGCCCAACGCCTGCCGGATGGCCACCTCCTTGTGGCGGGCCGTGGCCCGCGCCAGAAACAGGTTCGCCAGGTTGGCGCAGGCGATCAACAGCGTGCAGCCCACCGCCCCCAGCAGAATGGTCAGCGATGCGCGCACGTTGCCCACGGCCATTTCATGCAGGGGCGTCACCACCGCGCTCTTCTCCGCGTTGCTGCGCGGATATTCCCGCGCCAGGCTGCGCGCGATGGCCCGCATGTCTTCCGCTGCCTGCGCCCACCCCACCGCGGGTTTCAGGCGGCCGAAAACACGCAGCGTGCTCATCTCGCGGTCCTGCGCTTTCTCAGGGGGGAACACGAGGGGCGTATAAATCTCCGCATCGAGCGCCCAGAACGGAGGGAAGTAAAAACTCTCCGGCAGCACGCCTATCACGGTATAGGAGACGCGGCTCAACGTGATGGAGCGTCCAATCACCGAGCGGTCGCCGCCGAAGCGACGTTTCCACAATCCAGCCCCAAGCACCACCACGGGTGTCGCATCGGTCCGCCCATCCTCGGGTTGAAACGCGCGCCCCGCCGACGCACGCACCCCCAATACGTCGAACAGCGATGCGGAGGCGCGCAGCCCGTGCAGTTCTTCCGCCTCTCCGGATCCGGTCAGGCTGGGACCCCACACTTCCGCCGCGGCCATGGAACTGAAGCTGTGGTTCCGTTCGCGGAAATCGAGATAGTCGGCCGGCGGCATGGAGAACGCTCCGCCGTGTTGTTCGCTGGTCCCCAGGATGACGGCCAGCCTGCCCGGATCCCGATAAGGCAGTGGACCGAGCAGCACCGAGTACACCAGGCTGAAGATGGCCGAGTTGGCCCCGATGCCGAGCGCCAGCACCAGCACCGCCGTAAACGTGAAGCGCGGTGATTTGCGCAGCACACGAAGACTGTACAGGAGGTCCCTTCCCATGCAGTCTTGGACGCCGGGCGCGCCTCAAGGTTAGGGCGCTTGTTTGCGCTGGATCGAAACTGCTCCGTGATCCACCAGCACGCCATCGCCCGGATTCAAGCGGCCGTAGCTTGTGCCGTTCACCGTGAGTTCCTCGCCGCGGATCCATACGTCGGCATCGCGGCACGGCATGTAGTGGTAAGCCGCGGGGTCGACGCGTTCCGGACCGGGAGCGCTGGTGCGGTAGCAATCCGTGACCACGACCGTGTGGGTTCCGACGGGAGCTTCGACGCGGCCGAGCAGGAGATTATTCTGCCGGCTGCAACCGGCGAAAACCAGCGCAGCCATGAAGAGCAGGGTGTGCCTGATGCTCATGGCCCTAAGCATAAACTACTTTTCAATGCAAAGTCAAGGCGGATGGTTCATGAAACTGCCTTAATCAAAAACCCGCTTGATGCCCGCCGCACGCCGTGATAAAATCATAAGTGTTCGACATTGTTTAGAAAGGAGGCATATCTTTGAAGAATTATCCAACCGACACAACCCGAGAGTGCCTGCTTTCCCGCTCCCGCACTCTCGCCTAAATCCCGTTCTCCCACTTAGTAATTGAATTCCTTACTCGTAGTGTTTGTCCCCCGCTGCCGGGCTGGTCTATCGACATGAAACTCGAAATCGTTCTCACTTCCGTTCAACAGGAGGCTGCCAACAGCCTGTTGGAGAATCTCGCCGTGAGTCCGGTGGCCGTGCTGCGCGGGGCGGCCGGCACGGGCAAGACCACCATTCTGAAGACCGTGCAGGCGATCCGGGGAGGGGTGTTTCTGGGTGGGCAACAGTTGATCGACGTACGGCAGGCGCAAGGGCCGGCGGCGATCGAAGAGATATTCTTCCGGATGATCGAAGATGCCATACAGGGCCACGACTTAGTCCTCGTGGACGATCTAAGTCTGGTCACCAATGCAGCCGTTGGCGGCGGCGATGGACGCGTGCACCTGCTGGACGCCGCGTTAACCGCGATTTTGGCGGAAGCCCGCGTGTTGAACCGCAAACTCATCTTCGCCGTCGAACAGGAAATCCCCTGGCCGCTCCAGCGCCGTGCGCAAATCGTGCGCGTCGCAGGTTTGGATGGCTGAGCGCGCGCCGCGCGCTCAGCCACTACAGTAAACGGAAGAAGTCTGGCCGTAACGTCCTATCTTATTCCAACCAACCACTCCCGGAGAAAGATCGGTAAAAGTCAGAGAAAAACGCGGTTCTTCTTTGCGAGCTTCGCGCCTCCTAATGAACTCATGGAGCGCCCATTGAAAACAAAGCACTTCCTAACGGGAGTTCATTCCCTTACTGACCAGTCGTAGACTGGCCAGATGCTTTGCGAGAAACCTGTCTTTCTCCGCGCTAAAATGACGCACGATGCCCCTCTGGTTGTCCGAATCCGATGTGCGCGCCGTGTTGCCCATGCGCGAATTGATCGACGCCATGGAATCGGCCCTGATCGCTTTCTCCGCGGGACGCGTCGTGCAGCCTGTGCGCACCGTGATGGAGATCGGCGACCGCTCGTTCTTCGCCCTCATGCCCGCGCTCGATTCCGAGGGCTCCCTGCTCGGAACGAAGTTGGTCACCGTGCTCCCCGCGAACACGGCCAAAGGACTGCCTTCGCACCAGGCCGCCATCGCCCTCTTCGATCCGGCAACCGGCACGCTCGTGGCGGT
>JADGNS010000595.1 GCA_017883355.1 Candidatus Solibacter sp. | reverse complement strand
AGAGTTCGTGAACCGGCATATAGGGGACAGGGCCTGTCTTCGGGACGTATTCGAAGCCGCGTCCCAGCGGATCGTCGTGGCGCACCGTCGTCCAGTCGATGCCAAGCGCCGAGTAGATCGTCGCCTCGATATCCTCCGGGTACACGTAGCGGTTCTGCGACCAGCCGTAGTTGATCGTGTCGCGTCCCTGTGCGTCGGTCTGGCCAATCGCCTGGCCGCCCTTAATGCCGCCGCCGGCGAAGAAGCAGAACTGCTGCGGCCAGTGATCCCGCCCGCCCGCCGCTGTGATCGGCCCCACGGTCCGCCCGAATTCGCCGTACATCACGATCAGCGTCTTGTCGAAAAGCCCGTTGGCTTTCAAATCGTTGATCAGTGTCGAGAGGCCGTCGTCGATGATCTTCGCCTTGACCTGAATGCTTCCGCCACCTGTGTAGATGTTGGTGTGCATATCCCAGCCATCGTTGCTGGTGATCTGGATGAAGCGCGTGCCCAGGTTCGCCTTCAACACCTGCGAGGCCACCAGCATGGCGTTGCCCGTGTTCGTCGCGCCGTAGCGCGTGCTCTCCGACGCCGGGTAGCCGAAGTATTGATTCACCACCGGGTTGTACATCAACTGCTTGGCGTCGATGTAAAACTCGTTGTAATCGCTCATGGCCACGCCGTTGGGAGCGTCGCTGCGCAGGTTGGCGTCCAGGGAGTTGAGCAGCTTGAAACGGCTCTCGAAGCGGGTTTGGCTGCCGGTGGCGCTGGTCGTGTTGCCGATGCCCGTGGTGGCGGGCGTCACTTTGAACGGTGCGTACTTGCCCGAAAGGTAGCCCTGGTTGACCCCACCCGGGGAGTTCAGCGCCAGGAACGTGGGGAAAATATCGGATGGTTTGCGTTGCGGAAATTTTTCCGCCGCCACGATGCTGCCGATATTCGGCGCGATGTTACCCAGCGCGGCCAGGGGGTTGCGTCCGATCTGCACCCACGTCTGGCACGCCGAGTGAACCACCGCGTGCGCCTGCACGTTGCGCGCGATGGCGAAATCGCCCGTCATCGTAGCCAGTTTCGGCATCAGGCCTGTCGGGAAGTACAGGCCGTTGATGGTGTCGGGAGCGAAGGCGGTGGGCGTCACCCCGTTGACCATCTTGAAGTCGAAGGTGTCCGTGTGGCTGGGCGCCCCGGCCATCAGAATGAAAATGACGTTCTGCGCGGTGCCCTTCGTGGTTACCCCGGCGCTGGAAATTTCCGCCGCCTTCGCCGGGTGCCGCGCCAGGAACGATGCCGTCACGCCAGACCCCAGCAGCTCCAGGAAATGGCGCCGTGACGCATGAGGGCGATTGAAGAACGTCTCGTGCTTCCAGGGGTACTTCTTAAACCAACGATTGATTTTTTCCTGTTCGTTGCTCATGACGTCTTGCCCTCGCTAGTAGTTGAAAACGAAATCGACCTTGTTGTAGAGCGACCAGGCCAGATCCTGCATCGCGCTGTTGCGCGCCGCGCCGTTGGCCGTGGGCAGGCTGCTCATCGCCGTGCTCATTTCGGCCGCGCTGGGGTAGCGCGACAGAATGGTCAGGAACAGCTTGTTCACCGCATCGCTATTGTTGAGCGCCACGCTCGCCACCAGCAACGGGCTGGCGGTAGCGCCCGTCAGGGCCAACTTGTTCTCGATCAGGCTGGCGTTCATCAGGTTGAGCGCCTGCAGGATGGAGCCGTCGCCGCGCCTCGGCTGATCGTCGCGGTTGCCGCGCAGAAAGCTGTCCAGGAATACGTTGGTCGTGCCTTCCGTACCGATCACGTCGGGGAACTGCATGGCGTACGATGGCCTGCCCATATTGAGGTCGGTCCAGCCGGTCACGGTGTACCCCGGAACCGAACAAGCGCCCGACACTACCGTGCTGCACGGATAGCTGCCGCTCGATTGCACCACCCCATCGATCATCTCCTCGCCCCATAGGCGGCGGACGAACTTGCGCGCGAAGTAGGGCTCCCAGGCGGCGCTCCATTGCCCGGGGTAACGGCTCGAAAGCTGATAGGTATCGCTGTTGACGATCTCGCTCATCAGCGCTCTCACGTTGAAGTTGCTGTCGATGAAGTGCTGCGCCAGGGCGTTGAGCAATCGCGCGTTCGTCGGCTGCAGCGTCCACGGGTCGGGCGGCGGATTGTCCGGATCCAGCCGTGCCGGGTCGAACGTGTTCGGCGGGTCCACGATTCCCCGGCCGAAGAAGTACGCCCACAGGTAGTTCACCGTGGCGCGGGCGAACTGCCTGTCGCCGGTGATGTTGCGGGCCAGCGCCACACGATAATCTTCGCCGGGCTTCGGCGAAGCACCGTTAAAAATGTACTGTGGCGGCACCGTGTAACAGGGCTGTCCCGCCTTGCAGCCGGTGGGCGCTACCCGCGCCGGACGGTTGCCGGTCGTCGTGTTTAACGTGTAATCCGTGGTGAAGTTCTTCTGATTGTTGAGCAGGCTCCAGTAGTAGATATTCGTGTTGCTCGGGTCCACCGGAGTCCGCGCCGTGTTGGTGCGCGACAGATGAGACGCAAGCTGCCACGCCTGATAGCGCGTGGTGGTCATGCCCCACAGGTTGATCCCGTCCAGGTGCCCGCGGCCGTTGTGGCAGAGCACGCAGTTGACGTGCGTCATCCCCAGAAAAGTCTCGAACGTGCTCGCCGTCATCTGGTCCATGATGTCCTGCGTGGGGCCCATGGTGACTATCGAACCCACCAGGAAGTTGGAGGGGCCATCGTTATATGTGTTGGTGGTTGACGCGGCGATCAGCTCCGTAGCCATCTGATTGTACGGTTTGCCGTTGGTCAGGGAGTCCTTGATCCAGCCGTAAAACGCGTTGCGCCCCGAGGCGAACCGGTTGAGGGCGGTGCTCGACCGGTTGGTCGTGTTCAGATACAGATCGCCGAAATACATGGTCCACTTATCGATCCATTCCGGCTTGGCCATCAGTTCCTCGATCAGCTTGGCGCGCTTGTCGGGAGCCGTGTCGGCGACGAAGCTCAGCACGCGGTCGGCTGTAGGGATGCGGCCCGTCAGGTCGAGCGTGATGCGGCGTACGAATTCCCAGTCCGTGGTCTTGGGCGCAGGCGTAATACTGTTGGTCTGGAAGTCGCCGAAGATGTAGGAATCGATGGATCCGGCGGTATGCGCCTGGTCGAAGTTGTAAGTGCGGCTGCCCCCCGGAACGTAGCCCAGCATCTTGCTTACGGCATCCGTGGTGGCGCTCAGCCGCCGCACCGGCGGCATGCCGGAATTGCGGCGCAGCGCGTCGGTGAAGAACCGTTCCCGATCCGGCCCGAAGAAGGGGCAGTCGGGTTCGGCGTACTTGATCTGCTGCTCGCTCTCCGACGGCGGGACCGCGTTTAGATCGGTTTGGCCGATCAGCATTCCGGAAGCACCGAAGGCAACTACGCCGCTGGCAAGTAAAATCCACCGAGGCACAAACATGGAATCCTCCAGGCGCGCTGGGCACGCGCCGATTAATGCTATTCTAAACCCCCGCACCCGCCAGGAGTTCCAGAAAATTTTCTGGGGCAGTACCAGCGATTAATTCGCCGGACTCGGGTTTATCATTGCAACATGACTAAACCAGCGGGGTGGAGTTGGGTGATTCTTGCGGGTCTTCTGAGCGCCTTGTCGAGTCCCGCGCAAACCCTGAGTAATCAAAGCCTAAGCGGTAAGTACTACTTCCGCCACATCTCGCTCGGAACTGACGGTGTCAACCCGGGAAGCTTGACGGACCCGCGCACTCTGATGGGCAGCATCACTTTCGACGGCGGCGGACACTATACCTACATTGGCCAGCAATTAAGCGGAATTAATGCGGCGGTTTCGCAGACCGGATCGGGCGCCTATTCGCTGGATCCGGGCGGCTTCGTCTCCCTCGACAGCCCGTTGCGCACCGGCGCAAAGATCAACGCGCGCTTCGCTCCCGAGGCAATTATCGGGTCGGCCACCGAATCCACCGACAATACCTTCGATCTGTTCGTCGCCATCCCCGCGCCTGCCGGTGGAGCGATCTTTGCCGGACCTTATAATTGCGTGAGCCTGGAATTCCCCGGCGGCGTCACCACCAACATGCGGAGCACCCAATTCCCGCTCAATCAGTTGGCGCCCGGCAGCCTGCAGCCGTTCGCCGTGTTCGGCCACGCTGCCGGTATTTCGCTGGGACATCCCCTGACGCAGCAGGTGACCGGCGCCGCCTATACCATGAGTGCCGACGGCTCGGGCAGCCTTAGCGTGGGCGGCGCCAACGATGCGCAGTTGCTCAGCGGCGCTCGCACGCTCTACCTTTCGGCCTCCGGCAACATCCTGCTGGGCGGTTCCACCGCCGCCGGCGGCCACGATATCGTCATCGG
>JADGNS010000594.1 GCA_017883355.1 Candidatus Solibacter sp. | reverse complement strand
AATTGGTGTGGACTTGAACCAGGTCCACGCCGCGCGCCACCGTGGTGCGCGCCCCGGCGATCAGTTCGCGGATGCCGTCGAAAAACGCGATATTGGTCTTCACAATAGCCCCCGTATCGTCTCCAGCACCGCCGCACTCTCGGCAAGGGAGTCTTTTCGATTGTAGCTAGAAGTGTCCGAAATGGTCCCGCCAAAGAAAAACGGGCGCCCGCCGCCGGAACTCTCGTTCCGCGGCGCGCGCCCGTTGGTCTAAAGCCTACCGGACCTGCCTACCTGATCTGCTCGTCCTTTTCCACTTTGCCGTCGCGCACGTGAACGATGCGGTGGGCGTGCAGGGCGATATCGTGTTCGTGCGTCACCAGGATGATGGTATTCCCCTGCTGGTGAAGGCGCTCGAAAAGGCCCATGATTTCGTTGCCGGTGGCGGTATCCAGGTTGCCGGTGGGTTCGTCGGCCAGCAGAATGGAGGGGTTGTTGACCAGTGCGCGAGCCACCGCGACGCGCTGCCGCTGGCCGCCCGATAGCTCGTTTGGCTTGTGGTACATGCGCGCTTCCAGATCCACCTGGCGCATGGCCAGTTTGGCGCGCTCCAGACGTTCGCCGCTGGCCATCCCCGAGTAGATCAGGGGAAGTTCCACATTGTGCAGCGAGGTGGCGCGCGGCAGCAGGTTGAAGGTTTGGAAAACGAACCCAATCTCCCGGTTGCGGATGCGCGCCAGTTCGTCATCGCTCATCTCGCTGACCAGGTTCCCGTTGATGTAGTACAGGCCCTTGGTGGGGGTGTCGAGGCACCCGATCAGGTTCATGAGGGTCGACTTCCCCGAACCCGACGGTCCCATGATAGCGACGTACTCGCCGCGTTTGATCTCGATATCGACCCCGGAGACCGCGTGGATCTCCTGGTCGCCCATCACATAGGTCTTCCAGAGATCGTAGGTGCGGATGACGATGCCATCCCGCTTGAGTTGCTCGCCCCGCTGGATCAGTTCCTTCTCGACTGCTGTTGCCATCTTATGATTTCTCGTTTCTACGACTTGGCCGCTACTACCGGAGTCTTATTATCTACTTTTACCTGCGCTTCGTTCAGGATGGTGCGAATCACCTGGTAGGTGCCGGTGACAATCTGATCGCCATCGGCGAGACCGCTGACCACCTCGATATCGGTGGCTCCGGTAATCCCCGTTTCGACCTTCTTGAAAACCGCCTTCCCGCCCGCAACCACAAAAACGCCTTGAATCTCTTCCTTCTTTGCCTTCTCCGCGACCGGATCCGCTTTGGTGGCAACGGGTTGCACTGCCTTCCCATCGGCCGGTTTGGGCTCCAGTTGCCCCTTCTGACGGACCGTGAGCGCCTGGATCGGTATACTTAGGACGTTTTTACGGGTGGCTGTGGTTATCTTTGCGGTGCAAGAAAGTCCGGGACGAATTTCGTCCGGGGGATTGTCCAGGGCGATCACCACCTTGAAGTCCTTGGCTTCCTGGCTGGAAATCGCGCTCTGGCTGGCCGCCACGCCCGTGGATCGCAGGATGGCCGTGTTGCCGATCTCGACCACGTGACCCTTAAACGTCTTATTGGGGATGGCGTCGATTGTGATATCGGCCGTCTGATCGAGCTTCACATTGACGATATCTGTCTCATCTACCTTGACTTCCGAGGTAATCAGCGACATGTCGGCGATGGTCATCAGGGTGCTTGAGGAGGAGTTCTGAATGCCCGGCACTACGGTTTCCCCGACGCGCACCGGCAGGTTGGTGACCACGCCGTCCAGTGGCGCGTAAGAGTTGTGCTTTTGCAGGATGTCGTTGAAGCGCACCAGGCCGGCCTGGTACTGAGCGATGCGTTTCTGGGAGGACGCCAACTGCGCCACCGTCTGGTCCCGCTGGGCGCGAGACTGAATCAAGCGCATCTCGCTCTGCTTCACCGTGGCCTGTTGGGCCTCGTAGGTGTATCTGCGCAGGTCGAAATCCTGTTTGGCCAGCAGGTGCTCGTTGAACAACGCCTGGCTGCGGTCGTACTCGGCTTTGGTCCGCTCGAGATCGGACTTGTCCTTGTCGATCATAGCCTGCATGGTGCGGATGTTCTCGTCGGCGGCTTTGACGGCGGATTCGCTGGCACTGGAATCGGCTTCGGCGGAGTTGAGCGTCGCCTTCTGCGCTGCCACGTCGGCTTCCGGCTGCACGTTTTCGATGCGCGCCAGCAGTTGGCCTTTGCGGACGCGGTCGCCTTCCTTGACCAGGAGTTCCTTGATCTCGCCCTGCGCATTGGCGCCGATGTTGATGTAATTCTTGGGCTTAACTTCGCCGGATGCGGTGACGAGGCTGGTCAGATCCTGGCGCACGACGTTCCCGGTCTGCACCGTGACCAATCCCTTCTTGCTATAAACCGTGCTGGCATAGACCCCGACTCCTAAGACCGCGATCACCAACACGACAATTAAAATCTTCCACTTGCTCTTCACGGCAAAATTCTCCCTTTTGTAGGTATCACCCGCTTTAGACGCAAAATATGAGCCGGGAGTTCAGACTACATTTTACACCCCGAGGTCTGTTACATGCGTTACGGTGGCAAACAATACCGTCTACAAGACGATGTGCGGGTGTGGAAATTAGCGCGGGAACCAGCCTGCGAAGGGATTGCGGACTTTAAGGTCGAGTTGGAAGCCCTACCGCCAGGTGACCGATTCCGGCGGCGTATTCTCGCACTGCATAGAGTCGGTGACCCCGGAGGCCAATTGCGCGCAGGCGTTGGTGATCGCCGTGCGCTGCGCCTCCTCGCGGTTCTTCGCCTGGGCTTTGCGGCAATCGCGCTGCCCGCGGAATACCATGCAGACCTCGACGCCCACCCGGTCCCCCTGAAAAGTGGTCGTAACCAGGAATACCAGGAAGACTACGACAAAGGCGATGGCGATCCAAACCGTCTTCTTCACGCGAAGAAATTTCCCATCCGGCGAAACTTGGCGTAGCGGTGCGCCACAATCTGCGCGCGGTCCAAATGGTCAAGTTCGCCCAGTCGCGCGGTCAGATGTTGCCGCAGGAATTCCGCCGCCGCATCCGGATTCTCCTGCGCACCGCCCTCCGGCTCCGGAATAATTCCGTCGATCAGGCCCAGCCCCTGCAGGTCTTCGGCGGTCAGGCGCAGGGCCGCCGCCGCCTGCTCCGCCTTGGCGGAATCGCGATAGATAATCGCCGCGCAGCTCTCCGGAGAAATCACGCTGTACACCGCGTTCTCCAGCATCAGCACGGTATTGCCCACCCCCAGCGCCAGCGCGCCGCCCGAGCCGCCTTCTCCGATGCACACCACGATCACCGGCACGGCGAGCCGCGCCATCTCGCGCAGATTGCGCGCGATCGCCTCCGCCTGCCCGCGCTCTTCGGCGTCGATCCCGGGGTAGGCTCCCGGCGTGTCTAAAAGGGTAACAATCGGCCGCCCGAACTTGGCCGCCATCTGCATCACGCGCAACGCCTTGCGGTAGCCCTCCGGTTTCGGCATGCCGAAATTGCGGAAGAAACGCTGTTTGGTGTCGCGGCCCTTCTGCTCCGCCACCACCATCACCGGCCGCCCGGCGAATTGCGCCGACCCCGCCACAATCGCCGGATCGTCGCCAAACGCGCGGTCGCCGTGGAACTCCTGGAAATCGGTGAAAATGCGCTCGATGTAATCCAGCGAATGCGGACGCTTGGGATGCCGTGCGAGTTGCACCCGCCGCCAGGCCGGATGGGTGCCGGGCCCCATTTCCGTCCGGTTGTCTAAATTGACTTCAGGATCCACTCCTCACATCTTACCAGCGTGGGGATGGTGCCCTGTCCCGGGTGCCGCGGAATGTGCGCAACATCCCCAAACGAAAGTTCGAAATCGGACGCAACCGGCGCCGGCCGCCTTGTCTTTCCGCACCGGCAAACCGAAACTCAGATTAAGAGAGGGATTGCTCTCTAGAGCAAGGAGGATGGATCCAGATGTGTGACTATTCGCTGATGGCTGTACCTAACCGGCTGGCGCAGGAGGGCGAGGAACTGGTGATGCACCGGTTCCCGACCGGCTCCCTTGGGCTTGCCTCACTCGCCGACCGCAAACGCGCGGCTCGTCCGCAGACCGCGCACAGAACGTTTTGGAACGTGCTGACATTTTTCTTCAATCCGCCTCAAGCCGACCCGGTATGTGCCGTCTGCATTCCACCCGGCGCCCGGCTGAACGTGCACGATCTCCCCGTCCGGTTGCAGCGCCAGTTTGGCGTTGGCTCCGAAGAAACGGTGACTTTCACCCAGCTTTCCGCCTCCGCCTACGCGTATCGCGATGCCGTCCGCTTCTCCAACGGCGGCGTCATCCGGTTGCAGGATCTCTGTGAAGGTCTGCGCGT
>JADGNS010000593.1 GCA_017883355.1 Candidatus Solibacter sp. | reverse complement strand
GATCGGAAACCGCTTGAACAGACTCAAATCGACGTTCTGAATTCCCGGTCCATGGAATGCGCGCGGAGCGCAAGTTCCAAAGAAGCCGGATAGCGGGGTGGTGAACGCCGCCGGGTTGAGGAAGAAGCCCGGTGACCCGGTCCCCACATACTGCGAGCGGTCGCTGCTCGCCCCCGCGTAAGGGTCGCTGACGCAGTTCGCGCGGCTCGCGTGACTGCCTCCCGTCTGGCTCACATCGGGCGCGGTCACCGTGAAGGGAGTGCCGGTTTCCATCGTCACGATCGTATTCAACTGCCAGCCGCCGATCAGCTTGCTCGCAAGATTATCGTTATTGAGCAGCATCCCTCCTTTGCCCACCGGCAAGTCCCAAACCGCGTTGCCCACAAAGCGGTGAGTAACGTCAAAGGGCGAGTTACCGCGTTCCAGGCTGTAGTTATACGCGCTGGCCGGTGTCGATCCGCCGGTCAGGTTGTCCACGTAATCGGAGAAGTTGTGGCTCCAGGTATAGCTGACGCCGTAGGAGAGACGCTTGGCGAAACGCCGCCGCAGAGAAACCAGCAGGCCGTTGTAATTCGTGTTGCCGTCGTTCGTGGCCAGCTCGAGGAACGCGTGGTTCCCGCTGGTGGAGTTCAGCGTGGTGTTGAGGTTGGCATAGGGGAATGCCGTGATCGGCTTTCCAGCAGCATCGAAGCCGGTCACAAATCCCTGGTTCGCGTTGCGCAGACGGTTCATCTTGCGGCCAAAATTGCCGACGTACGACACATCGAGAACCGTGCTTTGCGATAGCTCGATCTGCGGTCCGAAGCTCACCTGGTTCACATATCCGGTGCGCTCGTTAGGGTCCTGCGCGCGCGTCTGCAGTTTGGTCAGGTCCACCAGCGCCGGCGTGAACTGCGCCGCCGGGAAGCCGTTCTTCAACTGGAATGCCGGCGTAGTGCTGCCCAGCGTCTGGGCCAGCGAGCCGTCGATCACGAAGGGCGGATTCAGCGCCAGCATGCTCTCCGAGCCGATCCGCACGATGTGCTGGTAGAACAGCCCATACCCGCCGCGCAGCACCACGTGCTGCATCGGTTGCCAGCTCACGCCCACCCGCGGCGCGAAATCGTTCTTGTCGGGATGCACCAGGCCGCGCGCGTACTGGTCGCCGCTCTGCGCCGTCACGAATCCTCCGCCATTGGCGGGGGTGAAGTTGGAAAGCGCATTCTGGTGGTTCAGCATCGGCGAAAACAGTTCGTAGCGCAGGCCGTACGTCAGCGTCAGAGTCTTGCTGATGCGCCAGATATCCTGCGCGAAGAAGTTGTTCGAGTCCTGGTAATTGTGCACCACCGTCGGCGTGGTGAACGCCGCCGTGCTGATATCTCCCAGCAGGAAGTCCGGTACGCCCAGCCCGCTGTTTCCGCTGTAAATGCCGCTGGCCGTAATCTGGCCCTGCAGCGATTGGATATCCAGGAAATTGTCGCTCGTATGCCGGTGCTCGTAGCCGAATTTCATGCTGTGATTGCCCTTCAGCCAGCTCAGCGTATCCAGCACCTGCCACACTTGTGAAACCTGGAACTGCGGCCGCCACGGCGACGATCCCAGCCGCTGCAATCCGCTGATGTTGATCGGCGGAATGCCCGCGTCGTTGGGACCGGCCGGAATACCAACCAGGCCGTAATCGGTTGCCTTCGATGTCCCCAGCGTCAGTCCGATCGGGTCGCTATGCGCATAGTCGCGGCTGAATCCCCCGCGAAGCTCGTTCAACATCGAGGGCGTCAACAGGTCGGTCCACGCCACCGCCAGCGATTTGCCGCGGATGCGGTATTGCGTGGCGAAGTTTCCGTTGCCCGCGATCGGATCGGCCGCCCACGGAGGATCTTGCCGGTCCACCACGTAGTCGCTGAAGCGCCCGAACAGCCTGCTGCTGGGCGTGAAGTTGTGATCGATGCGCGTGTCCCACGAGGCGGTGTCGTTTGGCACCGCGTACTGGAATTGGTAGTTCGGTGAGCCCGTCCAGCCTCCCGCCTGCCCTTGCCGCGCCACTGCCGCCGGAATATTCGGGTCCGGGTACAACGCCAGCAACTTCGACCCCACCGGGTCGATGCACGATGCCGCGATGATGTTCCCGCTAATGCATCCGTTCTGGCTCGGAACAGCCGGGTTCGCCAGCGTCGCCTTCAGCTCGGTAAAATTTCCCTGCTTCATGAAGGGCGTGGGCACCGCCGAGTTCACCGTCGTCGCCTTCCGGCTGGTGAAATCCTGCGCGTCGAAGAAGAAGAAGGTGCGGTTCTTAATAATCGGACCGCCGATTGTGCCGCCGAACTGATTCTGGCTGAAATGCCCCCGCGGCACTCCGCCCGCGTTATTGAAGAACGTGTTGGAGTCCAGCCGGTTGTTGCGCAGGAACTCCCACACGTCGCCGTGCACTCCGTTCGACCCGCTCTTGATCGAGGCATTGATCACCGCGCCGGCCGATGTCCCAAACTCCGCGGAGTAAGTGCGGGTCTGCACGCGGAACTCCTGCAGCGCGTCCGGCGGCGGCTGCACCGTCTGCACCGAGCCCTCCTGCAGGTTCGTGGAGCCGGAGTTGTTGTCCACTCCGTCGAGCGAGAAGTAGTTCTGCGTTTCCAGGTTGCCGTTCGAGCTGAAACGGTCCGGCGCCGTGTTGTTCCCATTCGTGAAGTTCTTCTGAATCCCCGCCTCCAACAGCGCCAGGTCCGCATAACGCCGCCCGTTCAGCGGCAGGTCGTGGATCTGCTTCTCCTGGACTACGCCTCCGACATCCGCCGATTGGGTCTGCAGCAGGGCCCCTGTGGACTGCACCTCCACCGTGTCCGTCACCGCGCCCACCTTCAGGTTAAAATCCACCGAAGGGCGCGACTGCACGTGCAGCTCGATATCGTTCTGCGCCTGCGGTCCAAAGCCCGGTGCGGACGCTCTTACCGCATAGTTGCCCGGAGGCAGCGCGAGGAACTGATATTCGCCCGCATCATTGGTTACCGTGTTCTGCTTCAGCCCGGTTGCCGCACTCGTGAGCGCAACCGACGCTCTCGGAATCGCCGCCCCGCTCGAGTCGCGAACCGTTCCCACAATCGACCCGGTGTCGATCTGCGCGGAGGCTGGATTAGTGGCCAGGAAAAACAAAGCGAAGGCGCACAGCACCCTCGCCAGAGTCACTACGGGTAGAATCCTGTTTGACATGTGTCCCCTCATAAGCCTTTGGACGAAATTATATCGCAATTGGACGCGTCAATTTCTCTGCCGTCGGCGAAATGGCATGTAAACTATCAAAGGTGAGGGACTCGCAGCCTCTCCGATGAAGCGCACACGCCGCAGTCTAGCTCGCCTCCTGGCCCTCCCCCTGATTCCGCTCCGGGGACAGGGAATTGCCTCGCGTGGCGTAAGGCCCGTGCCCCGCGGCAAGCCCTCCGGACTCCCCTTCGACGCTAAGTTCACCGATATCGGCCGGGCCGCTGGCCTGCGGGAGCCCGTAATCTATGGTGAGGTCGACCGCAAGACTTACATCCTCGAAACCGTCGGTTGCGGCGCCGCTTTCTTCGATTACGATAACGACGGCTGGCTCGATATCTTGATTCTGAGCGGTACCCGCCTCGCCGGCGCTTCGCCTTCCACCAATCGCCTGTATAAGAACAACCGCGATGGGACCTTCTCCGACGTCACCGAAAAGTCCGGCCTTCACCGCTCCGGCTGGGCCTCCGCCGTAACCGTCGGCGATTACAACAACGATGGCTTCGACGATCTCTTCCTTACCTCCTGGGGCCAGTCCGCGCTCTATCGGAACAACGGGGACGGCACGTTCACCGATGTTACCGCCAAAGCCGGACTGCTTCGCGATACGCCCCGGTGGGGTTCCGGCTGCGCCTTTATCGACTACGATCGCAACGGCCTGCTCGACCTCTTCATCGGCAGCTATGTCGAGTTCGACCCCAAAACCGCGCCTCTCCCCGGCAGCGAATCCTACTGCAATTGGAACGGGATTCCCGTCCACTGCGGTCCCCGCGGCCTCCCTCCCGGTACGCCGCTGCTCTATCGCAACAACGGCGATGGCACCTTCACCGACGTCAGCGTTGCCTCGGGCGTAGCCAGGTCGAAGGGCAGTTACATGATGACCGCCGTCGCGGCGGATTTCGATAATGACGGATGGCCCGACATCTACGTGGCATGCGACTCCACCCCCAGCTTCCTGTTTCGTAACAACCGCGACGGCACGTTCACCGAAACCGGACTCATCCGCGGCGTTGCCCTCAATGAAGACGGCAACCCTCAGGCGGGCATGGGACTCGGCATCGGCGACTACAATCTGGACGGAAGTCTCGATATCTTCAAAACCCACTTCTCCGACGACACCGGCATTCT
>JADGNS010000592.1 GCA_017883355.1 Candidatus Solibacter sp. | reverse complement strand
ACGCGCAGATCGCGGTGAGCGCTAACGGCGGCGGTATGGATGAAGTGACCCAGGCGGGCTTGTTCGAGCCCTTCTTCACTACCAAGGCTTCCGGCCGGGGCACGGGGGTGGGGCTCTCTACGGTGTTCGGCATCGTGAAGCAGAGCGGCGGGAATCTGGACGTATACAGCGTGCCCAACTGCGGCACCTCGGTGAAAGTATACCTTCCGCGGATCGACCAGCCGGCCGCGGTGGAAGCCGAATCCTCTCGCAAGCTCGTGGTGTCAGGGTCGGAAACGGTCCTGCTGGTGGAAGATGACGAAATCGTGCGCCGCCTGGTGCGGGAGACACTGGTGCGGGCGGGTTACCGGGTGATGGATACGTCCGATCCAATGGAAGCGCGACGCCTGTCGGACAGTTATCGCGGGACGATTCACCTGCTGATCACGGACGTCGTGATGCCCAAGCTCAGCGGGCGGGAACTGGCCGAGGAACTATACCCGCGACGCGCCAGCATGAAGGTGCTGTACATGTCCGGCTATACCGACAACGCGATCGTCAACTCGGGCATTCTCCACAAGGAAGTGTCCTTTCTGCAGAAGCCGTTCACGCCGGCCGCGCTCACTGAAAAGGTGCGCGATGTCCTCGAAAACGGCGGCCGCACGCGCCGCGCCGGGGAGTAGAGGCAGCGGAACATCCGCCCAGATGCCCGCACCCCGCATCGAGCGCCACTAACCGGCCGGCCTTCGCCTCCTTCGCGAGGCGCGCACCACCGCCAGAGAACGCAACCAGCGGGGCGCCAGTTTCTCCAGGGTCACCACCAGTTTGTAGATGCCGCCCGGCACCACGAAGAGCTGGCCGCGCTCGAAGCCGCGCAGGGACGCGTCCACTACGTCCTCGGCGCGCATCCACAGCCAGGACGGAATGCCTTCGCGACTCATCCCCAGGACGTCGTGAAACTCGGTGACGGTGAACCCGGGACAAAGCGCCTGCACGCGCACCGGCGAGCCGGCGCCGCGCAACTCCAGATCGAGACCCTCCGTGAAGCTGTTCATCCAAGTCTTGCTGGCGCAATAGCTGACATTCCCCGGACTTTGGCCGAAGCCCGCCACCGACGAGACATTGATCACGCCACCGTGGCCGCGCGGCACCATGGCGGCGAGCGCGGCGCGAGTCAGGCGCAGGGTCGCCATGACATGCACGCGGTGCATGCGATCCTGTCCATCCAGCGGGGTTTCCCAGAAGCGGCCCTTGGTGCCGAAGCCGGCGTTATTGACCAGCAGTTCCAGTTCCGCGGCCGAGGCGATCCGCGCCGCGACGCGGGCCAGATCCGGCTCCAGCGCCAGGTCGGCCGCGAGCGTCTCCGCCCCGCCCAACTCGCGCGCCAACTGCTCCAACCGGTCGCGCCGCCGCGCCACCAGGATCAACTGGAAGCCATCGCGCGCCAAACGGCGTGCAAACGCCTCCCCGATCCCGCTGGAGGCTCCCGTCACCATTGCGACCTGCCGCGTACTTTGCATGACGGTCCCAGTGTACGGCATGCCGCTACAATAGAAGGTCTATGCCATTTCAGGAAGTGGTCGAAGCCGAAGGCCACCTGATCGACTCCCACATCATGGAGAACATCTTCGACAAGGTCGTGGAGTATCACGGCCGGTTCGAGGTGGAACAGTTCCGCATCGGCAAGACGAATAGCGAACCGTCCTATCTGCGGCTCAAGGTGGAGACGGTGGACGAGGTATCGCTCGACCGGCTGCTCCACGAGTTGCTGAGCCTGGGGTGCGCGCCGGCCGACTCCAGCGATGCGCAGTTGGCGCCGGTAGAGCGCGACCGGTGCGCGCCGGAGGATTTCTACTCCACCACCAATCACAAGACCCACGTGCGCAACCTGCAGCAGTGGATCGAAGTGGAGAACCAGCGGATGGACGCGATGGTGGTGGTGGCGGAAGGGCGCGCCTGGTGCCGCCGCCTGCGCGATTTGCGGGCCGGCGACCAGATCGTGGTGGGGCTGCGCGGCATCCGCGTGACGCCGGAATCGAAGGAGCGCGACCGGCTCTCGTTCGCGTTCATGTCCAACGGCATCTCCTCGGAGCGCCAGGTGGAAACGGCGGTGCGGCAGACGGCGGAGCTGGTGCGGCACGCGGTGGAACAGAAGCAGCGGGTGCTGGTGGTGGCCGGCCCGGTGGTGGTGCACACCGGCGGAGTGGCGGGCCTGGCGTCGCTGATTCGGGGCGGCTGGGTGCACGGCGTACTGAGCGGCAACGCGCTGGGCGTCCACGACGTGGAAGCGGCGCTGCTCGGCACGTCGCTCGGTGTGCGGCTGAGCGACGGGCGGCAGGAAGAGCACGGGCATCGCAACCACATGCGCGCCATCAATGCGATCTATCGCGCGGGGAGCGTGCGGCAGGCGGTGGAGAGCGGGTGCCTGACGGAGGGGATCCTGTACGAGTGCGTGAAGGCGGGCATCCCGTTCGTGCTGGCCGGCAGCCTGCGCGACGACGGCCCCTTGCCGGACACCATCACCGACATGAACGCCGCGCAAGACGCCTACGCCGCCGAGCTCAAGGGCGCGGGCCTGGTGCTCTGCCTGGGCTCGATGCTGCACTCCATCGCCACCGGCAATATGCTGCCCAGTTGGGTCAGAATCGTGTGTGTGGATATCAACCCGGCGGTAGCGACCAAGGTCAGCGACCGCGGCACCGGCCAGGCGGTAGGAATCGTGGCCGATGTCGGCCTGTTCCTGGATCTGCTTTCGAAAGCCTTAGCATGAAACGCGCCTATACCGACGAACACGCCCGCGGCGGACTGGATGCCGCGCTGCCCGAGATCGAGACCTGGCCCAACCAGTTCCGCGACTACGAAATCGAGATCATCCTGCCGGAGTTCAGCAGCGTGTGCCCCAAAACCGGGCTGCCGGATTTCGGCAAGCTGGTGCTGCGCTACGTACCCGACAAGCTGTGTCTGGAGCTGAAGTCGTACAAGATGTACCTGCTGGAATACCGCAATCTGGGGATTTTTCAGGAGAACGTGGTCAACCGGGTGTTGCGGGATGTGGTGGCGGCAACGAGGCCGGTGAGCGCCACGGTGATCGGCGATTTCACGCCGCGCGGGGGGCTGAGCACGCTGGTCACGGCCACCTGGAGGGCACCCCGTGGAAAGCGCTGAACTGGTCGCGCTGCTGCACGAGGTGCGCGACCGGGTGCGGGCGCGCAATCCGGAAACCGCCGCGGGCGGGGTGGAAATCGCCCTGCCCGACCTGATGCCGCTGGCGCACGCGCGCGACGCGGCGCTGGGCAAAGTGGCCGCCATCGGGACGGTGAACCCGCGCTCGGGCGGCGTGGCGAATGCGCTGGTGCAGGGGTGGAAGCGCCTGGTTTCGCGGGTGCTGGACTGGCACGTGCGCGAGCAGGTGGAATTCAATCGCAAGTCGGTGGCGTGCATCGATGCGGCGCTCGAGGCCATGAACGATTTCAACCGAGCGCTGGTGGCGCTGGGGAATCGCCTGGCCGCGCAGGAGAAGGTGGGCGAGGAGCTGAAGGACATCCGCAATCACTGGGCCGACTGGCGGAGCGAGTGGGAGCACAAGCTGCAACAGAACGAAGTGCAATTCCTGCGCTCGGTGGCGGACTTGCAGGGGGGCTTCCAGCATCGCGCGACGCTGATGGACGCCAACTATCGCGACGCGATGCGCGGCCAGCACAGCGAGTTCACCGGGGCACTGGAGCGCTTCTCGCTCGACATCCAGCAGCGCCTGTGGGCCGACCTGGAGCGCATCCGGCTGGACTATGAGCATCTGATCTACTCCGAGCTGAAAACCGCCCGGCAGAGGGCGGCCATCACCGCCGAGACGGTGGCGAATGTACCGCGCCGCGAAGTGAGCGCGGTGCCTCCGCTGGGGTTCGACTACGGCCGCTTCGCGGAGCGCTTCCGCGGCACCGAGGAATACGTCAGGGCGGGCCAGCAGATCTATCTGCCGTACTTCCGGGCCTGCCGCAACGTGCTCGACATCGGCAGCGGCCGCGGCGAGTTCCTGGAGATGATGCAGGCGGCCGGCATTCCCGCCAAGGGCATCGATCTCAGCGATGAATCGGTAGCCATGTGCCGCCACAAGGGTCTCGAGGCGGAGACCGCGGACCTGTTCGTGTATCTGGAGAACCTGCCTGAAGCCTCGCTGGACGGCATCTTCTGTTCGCAGGTGGTGGAGCATCTGCCGCCGGAACGCCTGCCGGAGATGATCCGTTTGTGCGCCAGCCGGTTGCAGCGGCACGGCGTGATCGCGATCGAGACGCCCAACCCGGAGTGCCTGGCGATCTTCGCCACGCACTTCTATCTGGACCCCACGCACCGGCGGCCGGTGCCGCACCCCTTGCTGGCGTTT
>JADGNS010000026.1 GCA_017883355.1 Candidatus Solibacter sp. | reverse complement strand
TTGAGATGCCCCAGGGCCACGGCGACGGCGCCGGTAAGGGTGGCGGCATCCACCAGGTGGGTGCAGCCCTGGCGGCGCGCGTAGGTCAGGGCGTCGGCCAGAATCAGACGGCCTTCGGCATCGGTATTGATGACCTCGATGGTCTTGCCGTTCATGGCAGTCACGATGTCGCCGGGCCGCTGGGCACGGCTGCCGGGCATGTTCTCCACGCAGGGGACGAACGCGCTCACCGGGATGGCGGGCCGCAGTTGGGCGATGGCGCGCATGGCGCCGATCATGGCTGCGCCGCCGGCCATATCGTACTTCATCTTCTCCATGCCGTCGGCGGGCTTGATGGAAATGCCGCCAGTATCGAAGGTGACGCCCTTGCCCACCAGGCCCAGATGAGCGCTTCCCTGGGCGGTAGCGGGCCGGTAGCGCAGGACGATCAGCACAGGCGGTTCGGCGCTGCCCATGGCCACACCGAGCAGCGAGCCCATGCCGAGTTTCTCCATCCCCTCGCGATCCAGCACCTCGCACTCCAGGCCGAATTCCTCCGCCATCTTACGCGCGGCATCGGCCATGGCAAGCGGAGTCAGCCGATTGGCCGGTTCGTTGACCAGGTCGCGCGTAAAATTCTGCGCCTCGGCGAGCACCTGGCCGCGGTGGACGGCGGCATCCAGACCCGGCGTATCGGCGGCCAGCGCAAACGCGTCGATCGATTTCTTGTCGTCGCCCGTTTTGTAGCGGTCGGGTTCGAAATCGCCCAGGATGGCGCCTTCGATCGCCGCCGAGGCGAAGTCGTCGCCGGCGAATCCGGGATCGAGGGCAAGGGCGACGGTCTTGATCGATTTGGCCTTCAGATAGCGCACGGCAGCCCCGCTGAGGCGGCGCATTTCGGCGGCGTCGAACTTCTCCGGCTTGCCCCCTCCCGCCAGCAGCACCCGGGTGACGCGCACGCCGGGAGCGTGGTGGAGCAGGGTCAATTCGAGCGGCTTGCCGGCGATCTCCCCGGAGTCAAAGAGGTCCCCGGCTCCGAAACGGGCATCCCGGCGGCCCTCGAAGACGGGCACGATCAGGGCTTCCGCTTCCACCTGGGGGGTGGGCTTTCGGTCTACAGTAATCTTCATCACTATCGATTTTGCCACGTTGCGGGGGTTTCAGACGAGTGAGAAAAATATTCCAAATATTGGAACTTTCGCGCATCCGCTGGGCCAAGGTTCGCATCCACACCTATGTAGCTGTGTTTACAAGCTGCCGATGGCTAAGTTGTGGTAAAATTGCAGTGAGTTTTCTGGGCGCGGAACTTCCAAAAGCTGTAACGAGTTCACCGCGGCTATCGTCCAATAGAGTGTAGACAGCGGTTCTCCCCGGGGAGGGCTGGTGGATAAACATGGCTGACCTGTCGCAACCGAACAATCTCTTCTCCGACCCTAACGACCATCTGGCGCACCTGCTGCCGCCGGAAATGGACGAGCCTTGGTATAAGTCCTTCATTCAAAATATCAAGGACATCGTCAACCCACCCAAGCTGCCACCACTGGTCCTGACTTCCAAGCCGGTTCCCGTGAAAGACATCTGGGGCCTTTACGGGCGCCAGAAGAAATCTTTCGCGATGTCGACAGGGGGCCAGGTTCTGTTTGCGGTGGTGCTCTTCACGGTAGCCTCGTCCAAAGCGGTACAGGACAAGGTGAAGCAGTACGTACCGCTGATCTCACCGATCGATCTGGCGCCTCCCCCGGAAGCCGCCCCGAAGCAGAAGGCCATGGGCGGTGGCGGCGGCGGCGGCGACCGCTCTCCGTTGCCGGCCAGTAAGGGAAAACTGCCGAAGCAGGCATTACGCCAGTTCACGCCGCCGATGGCGGTGGTGAACAATTTGAACCCCAAGCTCACGATGGAGCCCAGCATCATCGTCCCACCGGACGTGAAGTTGCCGGACTGCCCGACTTGCTTGAACTATGGCGATCCGTTGGGCAAGATCGGTCCGCTTTCCAATGGGCCGGGCTCGGGCGGCGGCATCGGCAGCGGTTCAGGCGGCGGCGTGGGTTCGGGCAAGGGCGGTGGTTACGGCCCCGGTGAAGGCGGCGGCTTTGGGGGCGGCGTGTTCCGCGTGGGCGGTGGCGTGACTGCTCCTTCCCTGCTCTTCAAGGTGGAACCCGAGTACTCCGAAGAGGCCCGCAAGGCGAAATACCAGGGCACGGTGCTGCTGTACGTTCAGGTGGACCCGTCCGGCAAGGCGGTCAACATGCGCGTGCTGCACAGCCTGGGGTTGGGCCTGGACGAAAAAGCCATGGAAGCCGTTAAGAAGTGGAAATTCAAGCCCGGCGTCAAGGATGGCAAGGCGGTGACCGTGGAAGCGCAGATCGAAGTCAACTTCCGTCTGTTGTAAGAAAATTCGGTTTTGAGAGAGAAAGGGCGGTCCGGAAACGGGCCGCCCTTTTTTGTTGTGCGCGGCTACTTCGCCTGCCCCGCCTTGCACTCGGCGCACTGGCAGATGCGGCGGAAGTGCTCGTAGGAATAGATGCCGGCGTTGTGACCGTCGCTCCAATCGATGCGGATCGCGTAGTTGCCCACCGGTTCCACGCCGAGCATTTTCAGCGCCGGCTTGAACATCGGGAACGGATTGTCCGCTTCGGGCGGGCGCGGCGGCGTGCCGTGGGTGCCGGCGCACGTGGCGCAGGGGCACTTGTCGCGCAGGTACACGAGGCCGTAATCGCTGGTGTGGCCATCCTTCCAATCGATCTTGATGCCTTTCGATTTGGAAATGGCGATGTGTTCGGGGTCGGTGGAGGGAGGCATTTCAGTTGAAGAGTCGCTCGACGTCGCGCACGCCGGAGATGCGGCGCATGGTGGCCACCAGCTTTTCGAGTTGCTTCTTGTCGCGCACGTCGACCGTCATTTCGACGACGCCGCCATCGTGATCGGTCGCGCCCTTGGCTTCGAGGCTGCGGATGTTGGTGTTCTCGTCGGAGAGCACGCTGGTGAGCTGATTGAGCATGCCGGGGCGATCGTCGGTGTGGACCACGATGCGCACGGGGAAGGAGTCCTCGGCGGAGCGCGCCCATTCCACTTCGATCTTGCGCTCCACGTCGTACAACAGGCTCTGCACGTTGGGGCACATCCGGGCGTGCACGGCGACACCTTTGCCGCGGGTCACGTAGCCCACGATCGCCTCGCCGCGAATCGGATTGCAGCACTTGGCGCGGTAGACCATGAGGTCGTCGAGGCCGCGGACCTTGATGACGCCGTCGCCATCGGCGCGCCGGGCGCCGGGCGCGGTATACGGCGCGGCGCTATCGGGAACGGGAGCGGGCCTGGGCTCGGGCACCTCATCCTTGACCACGCCGGGAGCGATCTTGGAGAGCACCTGGCGCGCCGAGAACTTGCCGTAGCCGAGAGCGGCGTGCAGGTCTTCCATCTTGCTGAGCCCGTACTCTCCGGCCACCCGCTCCATGTCGGCCTTGGTCACCTTGCTGAGTTGGACACCGAGGCGGCGGGCTTCCTTTTCCAGGTACTTCTGGCCGATCTCGATGGCCTTCACGCGCTCGCCGGCGTTGATCAGGTGCTTGATCTTGTTGCGCGCGCGCGAAGTCTTGACGAAGGCCAGCCAGTCTTTGCTCGGCTCATGGCCGGGCTGCGTCATGATCTCGACGATGTCGCCGTTGCGCAAACTGGAGCGCAGCGGCACGATGCGGCCGTTCACCTTGGCGCCCACGCAGGTGCTGCCCACATCGGAGTGGATGGCGTAGGCGAAATCGATGGGCGTGGCGTCGCGCGGCAGCACGATTACCTTACCGCGCGGCGTGAAGGTGTAGGCCTCCTCGGGATACAGGTCCACCTTGAGGGTGGACATGAATTCTCCGGGGTCCTGCACTTCGCGCTGCCATTCCACCAGATGGCGCAGCCAGGCGATGCGCTGGTCGTCGGCGGCGGGGCCCTTGCGCCCTTCCTTGTACTTCCAATGCGCCGCGATGCCTTCCTCGGCGATGCGATGCATCTCTTCGGTGCGGATCTGGACCTCGAAGGTTTGCCCGTGCGGGCCCACCACGCTGGTGTGCAGGGATTGGTAGAGATTGGGCCGCGGAATGGCGATGAAATCCTTGATCCGTCCCGGGATGGGGCGCCACCGGTTATGGATCACGCCGAGCGCCGCGTAGCAGTTCTTGACCGAGTCGGTCAGGATGCGCAGGGCCATGAGATCGTAGACCTGGTCGAGAGAGATCTTCTGGCGGCGCAGCTTCTGGAAGACGGAATAGGGCCGCTTCAGGCGGCCATCGATGCGCGCCGGGATGCCTTCGCGGCGCAGTTCGCTTTCCACGGTCTGGCGGATCTCGGCAAGGAACTCCTCGTTGGAGTGCCGCTTGGATTCGATGGCGCCGAGGATTTCCTGGTAGGCATCGGGCTCCAGGTGCTGGAAAGCCAGATCCTCCAGCTCGCCGCGCACCTTGCCCATGCCGAGACGGTGCGCGATGGGCGCGTAGATCTCGATGGTTTCGCGCGCGATGCGCTCCCGGCGTTCCGGGCTGAGGTAGCCCAGGGTGCGCATGTTGTGGATGCGGTCGGCCAGTTTGACGAGGATGACGCGGATGTCCTCCACCATGGCGAGCAGCATCTTGCGGACGCTCTCGGCCTGGCGGTCTTCCGCGGAGAATACATCCAGCTTGGTGAGTTTGGTGACGCCATCGACGCAGCGCGCCACTTCGGGACCGAACTCCTTGCGCACCTGTTCTACGGTGACGCTGGTGTCCTCCACGACATCGTGGAGCAAACCGGTTTCCATGGCTACGACATCCATCCGCATGTCGGCCAGGATGTGCGCCACCATGACGGGATGAGCCATGTACGGTTCGCCGGAATCGCGGGTCTGGCCCTCGTGATATTTGCTGGCGAAACGGAAGGCTTTTTGGAGCGCCGCGAGATCGTCCTTGGGGCGGTACTCGCGGATCTTGGCTTCCAATTCGGCGTACAACTGCTCGACCGGGTCGGACGGATGCGGTAAGGGAGCGGGTTCGGAAAGGCTGGTGGACTCGGGGGGCACGCTAATTCGATTGTAGCAGGGGGGCGAAACGGGGACAGACAGCGAATTTCCGGCAAACTGCGCCGGAAATTCATGTCTGTCCCCGTTGAGAGGGCAGGGGCGGCGGAATTACTTCTGATTGGGATCGAGGACGATGCTGCCGCCGGTCTTGTTCTTCTTCTCGGCCTTCATTTTCTTGGTGGCCAGCGCCTTCTGGACCCAATCGTCGGCGACCTTCTGCTGCCTATCGTACTCTTCCTTGGTGTCGCAAAGGTCGGCTTTTTCGCGAACCAGGAGGTTTTCGTAAGCCATGGCATCGTCGTACTCGGGATTGATGGCCAGCGCCTTGTCGAGGGCTGCCAAACCGGCGTCGATCACCGGACCGTACTTCTGCATGAGCTCTTCCTTGACCTTCTTATCCTTGATGGGGCCGGGGTCTTCCTGCTTCATGCCGAGGTTGGCGCGGGCCGTACCGTACACCGGATACCACTTGGACCAGGCGATGAAGCCCATGCTGTAATAGGCATCGGCGTTCTTCGGTTCGACGGCGATCAGCTTCTCGTACCACTGCTGCGCCTCGTCCCACTTTTTCTGGTTGAGGTTGAGGGAAGCGATGGATGCGATGGCGATGGTGTTTTTCGGTTCCTGTTCCAGCACCTTCTTGAAATTGTCGAAGGCGGCGATGGCCATTTTGTTGTTCTCTGGCGAATCCGCGCCGGGGATGTACTGCTGCATGTAGGCGGTGGCCAGATACAGGCGGGCGGCGGAAAACCCAGGATCGAGTTCGACGGCGGTCTTGAAGCGCTCGACGGCCTCCGGATATTGGGCGGCGGTAAACGCCTGCACGCCCTTATTGAGCTGATCGCGCGCCTTGAGCTGGTTGCAACTCATGCCAAGGACCGCCAGCGCGGCCACGGCGAGGACCAACATTACCTTGCGCATATTATTGCCCGGCCTCCACCTTCGCGGTCATTAGACCGACCTTATCAATCCCTGCACCGTGAGCGATGTCGATCGCCCGGGCCACCCATTGAAAGTCTATGGAAGGGTCGCCCTTGACGAAGACCACACGCTCGGCGCGCGTCTTAAAAATCTCCTCGAGACGAGCGCCCAGCTTCACCTCATCGGTGGCTTCGCTATTCACGGCAATGTTGTGCTTGGCATCAATCGTGATGACCACGGTACGCAAATCCGACTGGTTCGGCTTTGCGTTGGGAGGAGGCGGCTGGGGCACGAGAGCCTCAAGTCCTTTGGGCGTGAGAGGGGTGATCACCATGAAAATGATGATCAGCACCAGCAGCACGTCGATCATGGGCGTCATGTTAATGTCTGATTTAACACTACCCGACCCGCCAACGGCCATTGACATATGATTGCTCCTTTAACAAACGTTGTTTGACTACTTAGCGGACGGCGCGGCTGGAGGCGCGCTGCCCCTTTCCTGCGCCTGGTCGGTCAGCAGGCCCAACTGGTCGACGCCGGCCGCACGCAGGTTGTCCACCACATCGACTACGCGCTCATAGCGGGCGCGCGCATCGGCCTTAACGAAAACCGTCTTGTCCAGCCGGTTGGCCAGCAGATCCTTCACCTTGCCCGGCATATCTTCGGGCGGCGTAGCAGTGGTGCCCAGGAAGGTCTTGCCATCTCGCGTGACGGCGCAAACGATGGCATCGCTCTTATCGGCGGCCTGCATGGCGATCGGATGGTTGGTTTGCACAAGGGTTACGCTGACGCCCTTGGATAACATAGGCGTGATGACCATGAAAATGATCAGCATGACGAGCATCACGTCCACCATCGGCGTGACGTTGATGTCGGCTACCGGCGGCGGCGCCGTGAATTTTACTTTCTCTCCAGTCATCGTATCTCTCCCCAGGAATTCGGCAGAAGCCGGGGAGCCTGAGCTAGCGCTCCCCGCAAATCAACTCGCCGATCCTATATGAATCTGATTACTTACGGACGCCGCGCTGCGAACGCTTGAGGAAGTAGTCGATCAGCTCGCTGCTCGAGTTCCCCATCTCCACGTCGAAGGATTCAATCTTGTTGGTGAAGAAGTTGTACATCCAGACCGCGGGAATAGCCACGAACAGACCGACAGCGGTGGTCACCAGGGCTTCGGAAATACCGCCGGCTACGGCGCCGAGACCGGTGGACTTCTCGTTGGAAATGCCCTTGAACGCGTTGATGATGCCGACGACGGTACCGAACAGACCCACGAAGGGGGCGGTGGAACCGATGGTCGCTAGCGCGCTGACGCCGCGTTTCAGTTCGGCGTGGACGATGGCTTCGGCGCGCTCGAGAGCTCTTTTGGACGCCTCGATTTCCTCGCCCGGGATCTCCGAGCTGATCTGGTGCGCCTGGAATTCCTGGAGACCGGCAACGACGACCTTCGCCAGGTGGCTCTTCTTGAACCGGTCGGCAATCTTCACGGCCTCGTCCAGTTTGCCTTCGCGCAGGGCGCCGGCGACCGCCGGAGCGAATTGGCGCGACTGTTTACGGGCCGCGCTGTAAGCCATCAAGCGGTCAATCATGACGCCGATGGAATAGGCAGACATGATGAACAGCAAAATGACGACGCCTTTCGCCATGGGGCCCATCTGCCGCCAAAGGGAGGCGGGATCCCAACTAACGGTGCTGCCGCTTTCCTGAAGCAGATACAGCGACCAGACTTGTAATTGCAATAGCATAGGTTTAGTCTCTCCTGCGAGTTGATTTGTACGTTTCTGTCCGAACGCGTGAACGCGCCGGAACTTCTTTACTGGCTCAACGTGAAGTTCACGTCGATCTGAGTTGACACCTCTACCGGCTCGCCGTTGAGGAGAGTCGGCTGGTACACCCACTGTTTCACCGCTTCGAGAGCGGACGGAATCAGCAGCGGATGGCCGCTGATCACCTTAAGATCCTGAATCGTGCCGTCCTTGGAAATGACGGCGGCCAGGTGAACCACGCCCGAAATGCGCGCCTGCTTGGCGAGCGGCGGATACACCGGCTTGGGTTGGCGGACCAACTTGGCCTGCTGGACGTTGCCGCCGATGGTGATGCGCTTGGGGGTTACGGCCTTCACCGGCGGAGGCGGAGGCGGAGGCAGTGCCGCGCTGGGCACCGAACCGATGATGCCGCCGAGGACGCCGCCGGGCGAACCGCCGGCCACGCCGCCCGGGACGCCGCCGACTACGCCGCCCATGCCAGCGGAACTGGGCGGAAGTTCTTCTTCCCTAATGGTGGCCACTTCCTTGGGGACGCTCTTCGGCGCCATCAACCGGCCGGCGTCGAACTGCCGCGGGATCACCTTGACGATTTTCACGACAGTCGCGGCGGCCGGCGGAGGCGGAGGCGGGGGTGGGGGTGGGGGCGCCACCAGGAAACTGGTCAACTGCGTCTTAGGAAGGACATCGAAGTAAATCATCGGCAGGATCACCGCGATGATGAGAAAGGCGGTCTGCGCAATGAATGCGGTTAAAACGGTCCAGGTTGTTTTGGTCTTGCCTTCGACGAATGTTTGCTCGAACATACAAAGCTCCCTTTCCTTTTGACTCCGCGGGCGGACAAAAAGTGCCCGGCCGCGGTATATTTACTTGGCCGCCTTCGACGGGCTCTTTCGGGGGGCGTCGGTTCGCGCCGCCGCCGCCAGCACCGGGGCCGTACGTTTACGGCCATCTGTGTAATTGTGCCAGAACAAAACGATCGGACTGGCGATGAATACCGAGGAATACGTGCCTACGGTGATGCCGCAGACCAGGGCGAACGAAAATGTGTGCAACACCGGCCCACCCCAAATGAACAGGGCGACTACGGTCAGGAACGTCAGGCCCGCGGACATAATGGTCCGGCTCAGGGTCTGGTTGACGCTCTTGTTCATGAGCGATTCCAGAGGTTCCCGGCGCATGATCTTCAAATTCTCACGAATTCGGTCGAAGATCACGATGGTGTCGTTCATCGAGTAGCCCACCAGGGTGAGGAGGGCGGCGATGACCGTCATGGAAATTTCTTCGTGGAAAATCGAGAACAGTCCGATGGTGATCAGGGTATCGTGGAACACCGCGATCACCGCGGCCACTCCGTAAATCCACTCAAAGCGGAATGCAATGTAGGCCAGCATACCCGCCAGCGCATACAGCGTAGCCAGCACGGCTTTATTTCGCAGCTCAGCCCCCACCTTGGGACCGACCATCTGCGTCTCCTTCACGGTGTACGGCGCCAGATAACACTCCTGTTTGAGAGTGCTCATAATACCAGCATTCACGCCGGGCAGCGAAGACAATTGATTAAAATCTGTCACCAATCCGGAACGGGGAGGCGTGTCGCGGAAATCCAGGATGCCGGCGACTACCTTTTGCAATTGCGGTTCCGCCATGGCGACACCGGCGCGAGCCAACGGGTCGCGCAACCGGGCGGCCAGGGCGTCTTTGCTGGCGGAGTTGAATTCCAGTTTGCCGTTGCCGGGCTGCGCGAAAGTGGTCGCCAGCACCTGTTCCATGGATAGCCGGTTGGCGGCCAGTTGCCTTTCGTCTACCAGTTCGGTGCCGATCTCGACTTCGTTCTGGGTCCCCGGGTCTGTGAAGCTCTGCACTGTGACTTCGCCCTTGATCTTGCCCGAGCGGGCGAAGGCGGTGCGGATCTGCTCCAGCGGAGGTTTCTGGGAGAACTTGACGGTCATGAGGGTCCCGCCCTTGAAATCGATCCCGAACTTGAGGCCGCCCTGCATCAGGATACTGGCAAATCCGGCCACCGTGAGCACCAGAGAGGCAATAATGAACGGCCACTTTTTGCCGAGAAAATCGTAATTCGTATTCTTAAATAATTCCATCGAACCTTGCCGTGCTGGTGTCCGTTATGTACTTGGACACCAACCCTTTACCTTTTGTTCCCGAACCCGGCTCCTGGAGCGGAACCGGTAGGCCGGGATTCAGATGCTCAGCTCCGTAAGCTGGCGACGACCTGCCAATTCGTAATCGAAGATGGTCTTCGACACGAAAACTGCGGTGAAAATGTTCGCGACCAAACCGATGACCAATGTTACCGCAAAGCCTCGGACCGGCCCTTCCCCGAACAGGAAAAGGAAGGCGCAGGATACCACCGTTGTCACGTGCGTGTCGACGATGGTCCACCATGCCTTGCTGAAGCCATTGTCGACCGCGGCAATCACGCTCTTGCCGGTGCGCAATTCCTCGCGGATGCGTTCGAAAATCAGCACATTGGAATCCACCGCCATACCAATGGTCAGGATGATTCCGGCGATACCGGGCAGCGTGAGAACCGCATGGAAGTACGATACCGCCGCCAACAGGATGATGGTATTGAGCCCGAGCGCCAGGACCGCATTCACGCCGGAGCGCTTGTAGTAGACCAGCATGACCGCGATCACGGCGAGCAATCCGGCGATACCGGCCACGATGCCCTGGTGGATGGAATCGGCGCCCAGCGAGGGACCGATGGAGCGCTCCTCGTTATACTGCACTCCCGCGGGGAGCGAACCGGAACGGAGGTAGCGCCCCAGATCGACGCTTTCTTCTTCGCTGCCCAGGCCGGTGATGCGGCCGGAGTCTTCGATTTTCGACTGAATGGTGGCCACGCTGACGATCTGGCTGTCCAGCACGACGGCGAGTTTGTTGCCGATGTTGGCTTCCGTATAACGGCCGAAGCGGCGTCCACCATCCTGGGAGAGGCTGAAATTGGTTTCCCACTTGCGGAATTCATCCTGGCCGGCACGCGCGTTGCGCATCTCGCGGCCGGTGATGACCGGGGTCTTGGCCACCAGGTACCACTGCTCGCCGTCCTGGGCACCCCGGGGTTTGGAGCGGACCAGTCTGGTGCCCATGGGCAAAATGCCGCCCTTTTGGGCCAGCGCCCCTTCCTTGCTGGGGAATGGACCTTCCTTGACGTCGCAGATTTCGAGCACGGCGGCGGTGCCGATCAGTTCCTTGGCGCGCGCCGGATCGTCCACGCCGGGCAGTTGCACCAGCACTTCGAACTTGGAGCCGGCCTTGCCATACTGCTGGACGGACTTCTCCGCCAGCCCGAGCTGGTCGATACGGTTGCCGATGGTGTCCACGGAGCGCTTCACGGTATCCACCTTGAGATCGTTGAGATCCGTCGGCTTCAGCTTGAGCGAATAATCGGTGGAATTGAGAGCGGTCAGAATGTAGGTGGGATAACGCTCGGTCACGATACCGCGGAACGCGCTGGATTGAGTGGCGGGAATGCCCTTGACGGTGAGGGCGACAATATCGGCGTCCTCGACGTGGCCGGGGCGGACGTCCGGAGTGTCCATGCTGTTCCAGGCCACATTCTGCTTCTTGAGGTCTTCCTTGAGGCGCTCGGCGGACTGATCGGCATCCGCCTTGACGGCGTCCTGCACCTGGATTTCGAGAACCAGGTGGGTGCCGCCCTTGAGATCGAGACCGAGCCGGATGTTGTCCTTGAAATTCTTGACCAGGTCCGCGCCGCTCTTGGGGAAGTCGATGATGCCGAACACGCAGATCAGGAGCGTGACAACGATGACCACGGTTCGCGCCGTTAGATTGTTCTTCATGGGAATATTACTGCCTGTTTAAATAGAGTACTACTTCTTACCTTCGCTGGAGGACGGCGCGGATGCCATGCTGGACACTGCGCTGCGCGCCACCTGAATCTTGATGTTGTCGGGCTTCACCCGCAACACTACTGTATCGCTATCGAGAGAGACGATGGTTCCGACGATGCCGCCGGAGGTCAGGACGTTGTCGCCCGTCTGCAAGCCGGCGAGCATTTGAGCCGTCTTTTTGCGCTGCCGCTGCATGGGAAGAAAGAGGAGAAAATAAAAAATCCCGAAGATGAGAAGGATGGGGAGGAATCCCAGCATCGAGTTGGGGGACGACGCCGCTTGCAGGAACAGATTGAAAACCACGTTGTGAACCAAATTTCTTCCAATAGGGCACTACCCGGCCTCAGGCGAGGCTGAGCGCACACACCTCAAGTATTCTGGAAATGAACCCGATCTTATAGCGTCCCTGATCTGGCGCATGATGTCAAGGTACCGTTGGATGTTGTGCCGGGTGGCCAGGACGGAAAACAGCATCTCCCCGGCCTGGAAGAGATGGCGAAGGTAGGCGCGGGAATACGTTTGGCAGGTGTAGCAGGGGCAGTTGGGGTCGAGCGGGCGGGCATCGTCTTTATAGCGGGCGTGCTTGATGATGACGCGGCCCTCGGAGGTAAACAAATATCCGTTGCGCGCGTTGCGCGACGGCAGGACGCAATCCATCATGTCGACGCCGCGGGCCACGTACTCGGGCAATTCCGCGGGCATGCCCACGCCCATGGCATAGCGCGGCTTGCCGCGCGGCAGAATATCCTCGGTGGCCTCGACCGCTTCCAGACTGAGCGGGCGCGGTTCGCCCACCGACAGGCCGCCGATCGCGTAGCCATCCGTATCCAGGTCGGTCAACGCGGCGGCGCATTCGCGGCGCAGGTCCGGAAACATGGAGCCCTGCACGATCGGAAACAGGGCGTGGCGGGTGGGGCTGCCGGCGATGCGGCTCAGGAAATGGCGGTTGGCCTGGCCCGCCCAGCGCACCGTGCGCTGCATGCTCTGGCGCGCGTATTCGTGGCTGACGGGGTACTCGGGGCACTCGTCGAGCACCATCTGGATGTCGCTGCCGAAGGCCAGTTGCACATCCACGATGGATTCCGGGGTGAAGGCGTGCCGGTCGCCGTTCAAGTGGGAGTTGAAGACCACGCCTGCCTCGTCGATCTTGCGCAAACCGCTCAGACTGAACACTTGAAATCCGCCCGAATCGGTGAGGATGGCATTGGGCCAGGACATGAACTGGTGGAGTCCGCCCACTTGGCGGATGAGTTCGTGCCCGGGGCGCAGGTAAAGGTGGTAGGTGTTGGCGAGCAGAATCGCGACGCCCAGATCTTGCGCGAGATCGCGCTGGGTGAGTCCTTTGACGGTCGCCTGGGTGCCGACGGGCATGAATACCGGCGTTTCGATGACGCCGTGCGGCGTATGGAGCAATCCGGCGCGGGCGCGGGTGTGCGGGCATTCGGCGACAATTTCGAAGGAGATTTGGGGCAACGGAGGGCCTACGTATTCATGATAGCCGAACGGGGCGAGTGGCTGCCGCGAGCGGGCGGCGGCGAGTCGACTGGGCGGCTGGGCGTGCGGGCTGGGTGGCTGGGTGGCGGCTCGGGCGGTGGTTGTGACGCAAACCCCGGGAGTCGAGGGAATATTGTGTGTGTGGATAAGCCTTTTGTT
>JADGNS010000591.1 GCA_017883355.1 Candidatus Solibacter sp. | reverse complement strand
CGGAGGCGATCCAGCCGCGCGCTTCCAGCCGGTGCAGCGCCGGATACAACGATCCGGTTTCGACCTTGAGGAGGTCCTCCGAAGTGCGCTGGATGTGCTTGGCTATGGCGTGCCCGTGGGTCCTTCCGAACAGCAGCGTGCGGAGGATCAGAAGATCGAGCGTTCCTTGAAGGAGCTCTACGCGAGGAGTCGCTGGTGAATCCATTATGTAGACATCCTACTCTCTTTTACGTAGAATGTCTACGACCATTGCGCCGACCAGCAACTAACCAATGACAGGGTTCTTCGTCTGTGGTAGATAGGTTATGCGCAGGACGGATCGACTCGAAAACACGTGGAACGATCTTCGGTACGCGGTTCGGACGTTGGGCCGAGCTCCCGGATTCACGGTGGTCATCGTGTTGACGCTCGCGCTCGCGATCGGCGCCAACAGCGCGATTTTCAGCGTGATTCAGGGCGTGCTGCTGCGGCCGCTGCCTTACGCGCAGCCGGACCGCATCGTCCGCATCTTTTTCAATAGCGACATGTTTCCAAAGTTCCCGTTAAACCCCTACGATCTCCGCGATCTCCGTGGCCGCAACCGTTCCTTTGACAGCCTGGCGGGAATCGTACGGGCCGACGCGCAACTCTCCGGCGCGGGCGAACCCGTCATGCTGCGTACCTTCCGCGTCACTGGCGGATACTTCCGCGTCCTCGGCTTCACTCCGGCCCGGGGCCGCGAGTTCACCACCGCCGACGAGAGTGCCGCGCAAGCGCGCCAGGCGATTCTCAGCGACCGGCTGTGGCGCACGCGTTTCGCTTCCGACGCAGCCATAGTGGGCCGTACCATCACGCTGAACGCCCAGCCCTACACCGTGGTGGGCGTGATGCCGCCGGGCGTGCAGCACCCCGGCAACGACTACCACGCGGTGGCCGACGGCGACACGGTGGACCTCTGGCTGCCCTGGACCTACGACGGCGATCCGAACCGCCGAGGCTCGCACTTCATGGAGGGAATCGGACGCCTCAAGCCGGGCATTTCGCCCGAGCAGGCGAATGCCGACTTGAGCGCGCTCTTATCGCAGATGGCGATCGAGCACACGGGCAAAGGCTGGCGCGTATTTCTCGTCCCGCTATACCGCGAGATGGTGGGGCGTACGCAACGCATGCTGCTCGTGCTGCTCGGCGCCGTGGGGCTGCTGCTCCTCATCGCCTGCGTCAACGCGGCGAACCTTCTGCTGGCAAAGTCCAGCGCACGCGTGCGTGAGATTGCGGTTCGGTCGGCGCTGGGTGCGGCGCGCGGACGCATTATCCGGCAGTTGGTAACCGAGAGCCTGGCGATCGCTCTCGCCGCGGGCGCGCTTGGCACGCTGTTTGCATTGGCTGGAGTGCGCGCGCTGGTTGCGTTCCTTCCGGCGGGATTCCCACGCGCCGGAGAGATTCACCTCGACTCGGCGGTCTTCGGGTTCACCCTGCTGGTAGCCGTGCTCACCGGATTGCTTTTCGGACTCGTCCCCGCGGTAACCGCTTCGCGAACCGATCTGCAGCAGGGTCTGCGCGAAGGCGGGCGCGGCGCCACCGCCGGCGGCGGACAGTTGCAGTTGCGCAACGTCCTCGTCGTCGGCGAGACCGCGCTCGCCTGCGTGCTCCTGATCGCCGCCGGATTGATGCTGCACAGCTTCGTCAATCTGGTGCGGGCCGACCCCGGGTTTCGTCCGCAGCAGGTGCTCACTGCATCCATCTCCCTGCCCTTCGAGACCTATCGCACCGAGTCACAGCGAAGACAGTTCTACGAACAACTGATTGCCGGCCTCCAATCCCTCACCGGTGTTCAGTCCGCCGGAGTCGGAACGGACCTGCCGTGGACGGGCTACGACGAAAACGCCGGCGGATTTACGGTGGAAGGCCGTCCGAAAGAATTCAACGACAAGACCACGGCACGTTATCACGCCGCTTCGGCCGACTATTTCCGCGCGATGGGAATTCCTCTGCGGCGCGGGCGATTCTTCACCGGTCGCGATGACAAAGACGCTCCGCGTGTCGTCGTAGTGAATCAGGCCATGGCAGAGCGCTATTGGCCCGGCGAGGATGCGCTGGAGAAGCGAATCTCCTTCGACGACAAGCCGGCGGAAAAAGACTGGCTTCGAATCGTCGGCGTGGTGGGTGATGTCAAGGACCGGGCCGAGAGCAGCACGGCGCAGCCGGCTTTCTGGTGGCCGCTCGCGCAAGTGCCGTTTAGAGATGTATCTGTGGCGCTGCGCTCCAACTCGGACCCGGCCGTGCTCGCCAATCAATTGCGTCTCACGGTTCGGAGTTTGGACCCTGGGCTGGCGATTGCGGATCTGCGGCTGATGAATCGGATTGCGGACGCCGCCGTGGCGAGCCAGCGCTTCACGCTCTTCCTGGTGGGGCTCTTCGCCGTGCTGGCGCTGCTGCTGGCCACCATCGGCATCTACGGAGTGATTTCGTATTCCGTGAATCTGCGCATGGGCGAGTTCGGCTTGCGTATGGCGCTGGGGGCACGGTCCTGGGATTTGATGCGGCTGATCCTGGGCCAGGGCCTGACGCTGTCGGTAGCGGGTGCGGCAGTCGGATTGCTATGTGCCGCGGGCCTGACGCGCTTACTGGGGAGCCTGCTATATGGGGTTGGCGGCCGGGACCCGCTCACGTTCGCCGGCGTCGCGGCGCTGGCCCTGGGTACCACGGCATTCGCCTGTTATCTTCCGGCGCGCCGTGCGGCAGATGCGGACCCCATGCGCTCGCTGCGCGCCGAATAGTCGCTAACTCGCTACATAGGTATCATCCGTTTTCACGGCGGACTTCTACTTGATATCGCCGAAGTGGACGTTCTCCGGAGCGCTCTTCGTGTCGAGAAGTTGCAGGTTGGTGGCCGGACCCAGGTTGGCCGGATCGGTCCAGGAGCGCAAGGCCCAGACCAGCTTCTTCGCGGGAGTGAATTCCAGGGCCTGTACCGGCGTGTTAGCGGGGTCGACCGTGGTGCTCCATTGGTTGACCCAATTGTTGACCAGCGTGTTGCCGTTGGGCAGGCGGGTGGCAATCTGGAATCCCGCGATCTTATACCCGGGGACATCGCCCTCCTTGAGTTCCCACACCGTCTGGCCTTTGGAATCGACCTCCACCACCAGTTTCTTGTTGGTCGTGATCAGCGTGTTGCCGTTGGCCAGGCGGCTGGCCGACCAGGGGCTCTCGATGGCGTATGACCAGACTTCCTTCCCGTGGGAATCGTACTCGGCCACCTTCTTGTTGTCCATGTGGGCCACCAGCATGGTGCCGGCCGGCGTCAGTCGGGCGTGCCGGAAGTGG
Organism: Candidatus Solibacter sp.; assembly: GCA_017883355.1. GTDB lineage: Bacteria > Acidobacteriota > Terriglobia > Bryobacterales > Bryobacteraceae > Solibacter. The sequence continues at coordinate 1,058 of JADGNS010000591.1, read as the reverse complement.
CCGTGGACGCTCTTCGGATTGCCCGTGGGGAGCGGGAACTCGCGCACCGTCTGGTTGCTGGCGATATTGACCACGCGCAGGATGGCCGGGTCGCCGTTCTGAATGAACACGACGTGCTTCGTGCCGATCGGTTGCGCGGTGTGGACTTCGGTGCCGGCGGGCGCATCGTAGTTCCAGAGGACTTTCTTCTCCGGCGTGATCAGCGTGACGCCGAACTGGTGGGCGAAGAGGATGTTGCCGTTCGACAGGCGCACGGCGTCGCTGATTTCGCCTTTGCTGTCGGCGACGATGTAGCTCCAGGCGACCTTCCCTTTCTCGACTAGGAACATCTGGTGCTGTTTTTGTTCGCCGGCGTAGAAGAAATCGTGTTGGGCGAGCCCGTTGCCGGGTAGCACGGCGGGGGCCATCGCCGCGTCCTGGGCCAACAGGGGAGCGGCGAGTAGAAGGATGAGTGGTCTGGCAGTCATGATCGCGTTCTCGACTTAGAGTAACAGGAGGTGGGACAGACGATCGCCTTGCGTCGTCTGGCAACAGCCCTCATTGCCTACCAAGCCTCGTCGGCAGGAAAGACGTTCGTGTACAACGCGCGTGTGCGAGGCTCCTCGAACATCTGGCTCACCTGTTCCACCCAGGCCTTGTAGTGCGCCGTCTCCTTATGTCTGGCGGGGGCGGCAGCGTCGCGATAAACCTCGTAGAGGACGAATCTCTGCGCGTCGTCCTGCTGCTGCAGGAAATCGAAGCGCGCTACGCCGGGCTCTTGGGCGCTGTTTTCGGCATTGATGGCGGTGGCCTGCTTAAAGGCGTCGATGAACTCCGCTTTCACCCGCGCCTGAACGATGAGGATGTGCATCCTTCTATAATAGGACCGCTATGTCGCGTATCGTTTGGCTCGCGTGGATTGTAGTCTTGACCGGAGCCGCCCCGGCGCAGACCCCGTGGCGCCTGCAATGGGCCGATGAATTCGATGGGCCGGCGAACTCTGCGCCGGACCCCGCGAAGTGGACGCGCGATCTGGGGCAGAGCGGCTGGGGCAACAAGGAACTGGAGAACTACACCAG